>SKPR01000081.1 GCA_007119455.1 Candidatus Brevefilum sp.
AATATCTTCCTGCTCACCCAACCTGAACTGGCCGAGTTTGACATCCGTCTGATTGACGGATTACGTGAAGTTTTTGTGATCCGCAGCTCAGCGACCATCCAGGGCATTGCGGGTCAGCGGGTTTCACTGATTCCCCTTCACGGACCAGCCAGAGGTATCCAATCGACGGGTTTAGCCTTCCCACTGCAAAATGACACTCTATATCCCGAAAAAACCCGCGGGATCAGTAACCGATTAACGATGCAGAGTGCCACGGTCTCAGTCCAGAACGGGATTTTATTGTGTATTCACAAAACGACAGAACCCAATCAAAGGAGTGAACAAGATGACTCTGATCATTAAACATAAATCAATTTTGACGATACTTATTTTAGCAATATTCCTGATAAGCGCCTGCGCACCGCAACCTGCGGTTGATGAACCACGGGTCTTGCGGGTAATGAGTCATGACTCTTTCGCGATCAGCGAGGATGTGATTGCCCAATTTGAAGACGAGCATGGTGTAAGTGTCAGCTTCATCCGCAGTGGTGACACCGGGACCGCCCTCAACCAAGCCATTCTCACCAAGGAAAACCCGATTGCGGATGTGTTTTTCGGAGTGGACAACACCTTCCTGACGCGCGCCCTTGATGAAGAGATCTTTGTCGCCTACGATTCACCCATGCTGGATGAGATCCCCGATGAATTCAAAATTGACCCGAATAATTTTGCGCTACCCGTCGATTATGGCGATGTGTGCATTAATTACGATAAGGCTTACTTTGAAGAACATGACCTGCCCATCCCTGCATCACTGGAAGACCTGACCGACCCGATGTACGAAGGATTGCTGGTGGCGCAAAACCCGGCCACCTCATCCCCTGGTTTGGCCTTCATGATGGCCACGATTGCCCATTTTGGCGAAGCGGATTTCCTCAATTATTGGGAGGCGCTTGCTGATAACGGGCTGGTGGTGGTCAGTAATTGGGAAACCGCTTATTACACCAATTTCAGCGGTTCCACCGGGGAAGGCCCCCAACCCCTGGTCGTTTCTTACGGGTCCAGCCCCGCAGCCGAAGTTATTTTCGCAGAAGTTGAACTGGAAGAAGCGCCAACGGGTTCCATCATTGGCCCCAATACCTGTTTCCGCCAGATCGAATTCGTCGGTGTGCTGCGGAACGCAAACAACCCCGACCTGGCCGAACTTTTCATCGATTTTATGCTCAGCGTTCCCTTCCAGGAGGATATTCCCCTGCAAATGTTTGTTTTCCCGGTCAACCCCAATGCAGAGTTGCCACAGGCGTTCATTGAGCATGTCGATACCCCGGACGAGCCGGCCACCCTTCCTCCGGAGCAGATTGATGCCAACCGGGAACAATGGATTGACGCCTGGCTGGATACTGTCTTGAATTGAACACAATAACCAATATGTGGCAAAAATGGCGTAAAAGCCCAACCGGGATCGCCCTGCTTTTCTGGCTGATCCCGGCTGCCTTCCTGGGTTATTTTTTCTACCAGCCCCTGCTGGCTTTGTTCAACCTGCTGGTTTCTCCAGCGTGGGGTGTTGACCTGGCGGCCATCAACCTGACGAGAGTCTGGCGCCCCCTGCGGTTTACCTTTGGACAGGCAACACTTTCAACCCTGCTGACCCTGGTGGTTGGCCTTCCTGGGGCCTGGCTGTTCACCCGCTTTACCTTCCCTGGCAAAAAAACCCTGAAGGTTCTCACCACACTGCCCTTTATTCTGCCAACCGTGGTGGTGGCGGCGGGCTTTAATGCGCTACTTGGGCCACGCGGCTGGCTCAACTTATTGCTGATGGGCGTATTCGACCTCGGAACACCGCCCATCCAGTTTCTGAACACCTTTGGGGCGATTCTTACCGCCCATGTGTTCTACAATACCACCATCATCATCCGTGTGGTAAGCAATGCCTGGTCGCGGCAGAACATCCGCTTGCATCATGCAGCCCAGGTGCTGGGCGCCAGCCCCTGGCGCACCTTCCGTGAGGTGACCCTCCCCCTCCTCAAGCCATCCATTCTGGCCGCCACTTTTCTGGTCTTTCTGTTTAATTTCACCAGTTTTGGCGTGGTCCTGATGCTGGGCGGACCACGGTTTGCCACACTTGAAGTTGAGGTCTATGTGCAGGCGCTGCACCTGTTGAACCTGCCCCTGGCCAGCATTTTATCCATCATCCAGTTGTTCTGCACACTCCTGATCACGATTGCGCACGGGCGTCTTTCCGGACGACGTGAGCTGTCGATTGCCCCGCGTGCCCAGAGAATCGCGGTTCGCAGGCCAAAATCCGGCTGGGAACGAGTAGTGGTTGTATTGCTGATCATCACCCTGTTCAGCCTGCTGGTGGCGCCCCTGGCCTCATTAGTCTTACGATCCTTTGTCAAACTCGAACCGGTTCGCGGCGAGCGTGGTGAAGTCCAGCGGGGTCTGACCCTGAGGTTTTACCGTGAATTAGGCATCAACCGGCGCGGTGATTTATTTTATGTCCCGCCCATCGCGGCTGCTCAAAATTCCTTTATCTTTGCCACCATCACCATCCTGATCACTCTTTTCCTGGGCATCCTGGTGGCCTATGCCCTGCGTCAACCCACGGCGATTAATAACCTTCTTGATCCCCTGTTGATGTTACCGCTGGGTGCTTCTGCCATCACCCTGGGATTGGGTTTCATTATCGCTTTCAACCGTCCGCCTTTCACCGAATGGCGGTTCCCCATTCTTTTGCCCATTGCTCATTCCCTGGTGGCCTTACCCTTTATCGTACGGACCCTATCACCAGCCTTACAGGATATTCCCTATTCATTAAGAAATGCGGCCCGGGCCCTCGGCGCATCACCCTTGCGAGTTTGGTGGGAAATTGATCTACCCTTACTGGCACCTGCCCTGCTGGTCAGCACCATTTTTGCTTTAACCATTTCCCTGGGTGAATTTGGCGCCAGCACATTTCTCGTCAGACCAGAGCATCCCACCCTGCCGGTGGCCATCTTCCGTTATATTTCTCAACCGGGCGCACTCAATTACGGCCAGGCACTGGCCATGTCGACGCTCTTGATGATTGCCTGTGCGGCAGGTATTCTGGTGATTGAGCGGATTGGCCTTCCAGGTATGGAGTTGTTCTAATGCTGACCGTGAAAAATATTGAAAAATCTTATGAGGGGAAGCCCCTGCTCAATCAGGTGTCCTTCGAGGTAGAACAAAACGAAACCGTCTGCTTGCTGGGACCATCCGGCAGCGGGAAAAGTACCCTGCTGCGCATCATCGCGGGGCTGGAAGAAGCTGAAGGTGGCGATATTTTCTGGAAAGGCAATTCATTGGCCCAGGTACCTGCTCACCAGCGCAGGTTCGGTTTGATGTTCCAGGACTATGCCCTGTTTCCACATCGGGACGTCACAGAGAACATCGCCTTTGGCCTGCGCATGCAAAACGTGGCGCAAGCGGAAATCAAAAAACGGGTGGATCAAGCGCTGGCAACCATAGACATGAAAAGCTTTGCACAACGCAAGGTCACTGAATTATCCGGTGGTGAACAGCAGCGGGTGGCGCTGGCACGCGCCCTGGCTCCCGACCCGCGCCTGCTGATGCTGGACGAACCCCTGGGTGCCCTGGACCGAACCCTGCGAGAACAACTCAGCCGGGAGCTTCGCCGCATCCTGCGTGAAACCCGGGTGCCCGCCATTTATGTGACCCACGACCAGGAAGAAGCCTATGCCATTGCAGACCGGTTGTTGCTGCTCCATGATGGGATCATCCTGCAGAGCGGCCGGCCTCATACCTTTTATCACCATCCCAGGAACGTATGGGTGGCCAGGTTCTTTGGCCTGGGGAACCTGATTGAGGGAACGGTGATCGAACGATCACCTCTGGTGGTTGAAACCCCGCTGGGACAGATTCAAGCCGCCTGCGACCAGAATGCCCCTGATAAGGGTCAGCAAACCACGCTCTTGTTCAGGCCAGCCCAGGCACAGGCTGATCATCCCCAGGCGGAAAATCGCATCACGGGCAGGGTTATCGACCAGGTATTTCAGGGCGAAACCTACCGGATCACCCTGGAAGTTAATCGTGCAGTTGCGTTCTTCCATGTCTTGCTGGATGAACCGGCTGAAATTGGAGCGGACCTCACTGTTGGCTACAATGCAGAAGATGTGCTATGTCTTGCGAAGGAGGGTGATAATAATGGTTGAAGATCCAAATGCATTACAGGTGATCAAACTCAATACGCGGCGCGAGGAAACCTGGCGGTATGAAGGCCGGGTCATCGGACGCGGGGTGCACAGCTTTTTGATTGAAGCCTTTTTTGACCGGGAGGACATCGTCTTTCACGGCATGCATTTAGGCAGACATGACCGCTTTATTGAACGCTATTACGACAACCGCTGGTATAACCTGTTTGAGATTCACGACCGGGATGATGACCATCTTAAGGGCTGGTACTGCAACGTGACCCGACCGGCTGAATTCACACCAGGGGAGATCGCCTATGTTGACCTGGCGCTGGACCTGCTAGCTTTCCCGGATGGACGATACCTGGTTCTGGATGAGGCTGAGTTTGACTCTTTGTCCCTCGATCACCAGGAGCGGTTTAACGCAAATCAGGCGCTCACGACCCTGGTTGAGCTGGCTGAATCAGGCCAGCTACATGATGCCCTGATCAACAAAAAAGGAGGCGCGTGAATAGCGCCTCTTTTTTCTCCAAAATTTTAATTGGCTTTAAACAATCATTGGCATCAGTTGCAGCATAAACTGATCAAGCTCTTCCATTATGAATGGTACAAAACCAAAAATTAAAGCCAATATACAACAACACAGTATTACTACAGCAACAATTGCTAAAATAATCCACAAGGTTTTATTACTCTTTTTTTCAGGTGGCTGCTCATAAGCCGGAGGTGCTTCGGGTATATTTTGGGGTGCTTCGGGAATATTATTCGGGTCTTCGGTCATGTTATTCTCCTCAGGTTAAATTGGGTTGATGTCGGTCGCTGGCTAAAAAGTTATGCCATTGACAAAGGGGATTAAGCAGAAAGGCGCACTGATCGCTCCTACAAAGACCAGGACGGTTAGGCAGATCCCAATCACACCGATGGCAATGTTGATCCATCCCAGGATGATGCCGGCTGTCGCCATCCCTTCACCGGTCATGCGGCCACCACTCTGCCTGATCTCCTTTTTGGCCATACCACCGACGATAACGGCCACCAGCGCGCCCAAGACAGGCACAATGAAAAAACTGGCGATTCCGGCAACCAGACTGATGACCGCCAGCGATGAGGTTTGCTGCCCATAGGTTGGGGGAGGCGGCGATTGATAATTTTGTTGTGACATCGTTCACTCCTTTTCTATTTAGTTCTATTTTATAATGAAAATATCGAATAGGTCAATGCTTCTTCAGATCTGATTCCGCCTTCTACGCATCCGCCTGGTCAACCACCAAATGATCCAAGCTGCAAAAGCCAGCATGATGATCCCCACCACCACCGGAATAACCACTGAAAGTATTGAGAGGGTGGTTGAGACCAGATCCTCTGCCAGGCTGACGGGGACATCCCCCAGGCCTGCTGTGGTAGCTGTGACGGCCGGACGTATAATGGCCGATTTAATAGCATGGACACCGCCCGCCACCAATAAACCGGCAGCAATAGAAATAACCGGGTGAATCTCTGTAATCACATTGGCGCTGGCCGCAAATAAGATGGCACCGGCCGTCGGGCGAAACAGAGTCTGGACCACATCATTAATATGGTTCACTGCGGGGATTTTATCTGCAAAGAACTCGATTAAACCCAAAACAATTAATAAGCCAATGATCCACCAGCTCTCAAGCGCCTGCCAGCGTTCAGATAACTGGATCAGGTCGGTGAATCGGGCCAGAAGCGCGACCACCAAGAGCGGGATGTAAGCGTTCAAACCTGCGCTGGCCGAAAGACCAAAGGCAGCAAAAATATCCATCATGAGGTTCCTTTCTAATCTCTTCCTGTATTAAATTATATCGGATGAAGATTAAAGACTAAAGCCTCCCCAGGTGCCGGTCCACAGGTATCGCAAGAGGTTGAACACCCCAATTTGCATCAAGGCCATTATAAACCCGCCCAATAACGGCACCAGAAGCTGGTTGAAGCGCTGAAAGGTATTATCCAACTTGAAGAGCATCACCACCACCATGCTGTAAATCATGATCAACAGAACGAGCACGCCAGCAGAACTCAACAAAGCCAGGGGATAAAGAATCCAGGGAATTTGCAATAAGATCAGGATATTCATCACACCCCCGGCAATCAGCAAGCCCAGGACCTGTTTCCAGTTTCCCAGGGCGGATTGGGCTTCCCAACGGCGGTACATGGTCTGGATAAAGGAAGGTAATAAAACAGCAGAAATTGCCATCCCCATACCGGTGCCGGTCACCAACCGGGTCCAGTTCTGAGTCCGGTATATGGACGAAATCCCGGGGACGAGCATCAGGAAGGAATTAGAGCCATCCAGGGCCCAGGCCAGAGCCAGCAAAGCAAACAAGACCATCACCGTAACCGGGGGCATCTTCCCCTTGCGCCCCTGGGCTAACTGGTATCCCAGCCCCAGCATGGCTCCCAGGAACAAACCCGAACAACGGGCACACAGGGGTAGTTGGCGATCACCGATATGGAAAGAACGGATATCAATCCGGTGGCAGACGGCATATCCAATGGCATCAGCTTTACCAAGCAATCCTGCGGGTGTCAAAAAAAGCCAGACCACTGCCAGGGTGATGGCCAGGCCCAATAGAACCCAACGCCAGGCAGAATGTTGGAGGGGTGTCGAGCGATTATGTTCCATGATGGTTTCAATTATAGGGGTTAGCCAGCGGGTTAGCAAGGCAGTACTTGAGGGGTTTCTTCATTATAGTAAACCTTTCTCAATCTGGAAAATGAATAAAGCCCGTAACCAAAAAACCCCGATCCATCATCCTTGATTCAGGGTCTTTATTATGATTAGCAGTAACTACTCAGGCCGTTCTACTGCTGAAGGCTGGGGGCTCTATATTCCCCTGTATGCTGAGTCGTGACAATTAGCATTGGTTTTGAATATCAGGCAGGCGGTTTTGCTAATTTTTGGTGAACGGTAGCCAGCCATTCGATGATCTTGATGTTTTGCGGGCAGGCAGCCTCACACTCACCACATTCAACACACTGGTCGGCCATTTCTTCTGGTTTTATGAATTCGTTATACGCCCACTTTGACCGATCCCAGCTGTCGTAAGCCGCGGCATCATTATAAATATCGAATATGCGCGGGATCGCCACCCCGCTCGGGCAGGGCAGGCAGTACTCGCATTGGGTGCAGGGGATTGGCATCAGATCCTGGTAAGTATGCCGGACTTCTTTGATCAAGGCATGATCTTCGTCCGTCAATTTCCCAACCGCTGAATTTGAAGCGATCGCCAGGTTCTCCTCGACTTCGGCCATGGTATGCATCCCGCTCAGGGCTGTGGTGACTTCAGGCTGGTCCCAAACCCAATGCAGGGCCCAGGCCGCGGGAGTCCAATCGCGGTCGCTTTTTGCCCACACCCCGGCAATGGGATCCGGTTGGGGGTCCTTGACCAGGCGTCCACCCCGAAGGGGTTCCATCACCACCACGGCCAGGCCCCGGTCAGACGCCAGCTTAAGGCCTTTTGTGCCGGCCTGAACGTCGATATCCATGTAGTTGTACTGAATCTGGGCCATAGCCCAGTTATCGTAGCCCTCAACAATCGATTCAAAAACAGGGTAGTCATCGTGGAAGGAGAAACAAAGCTGCCCGAACAGACCTTCGGCCATGCGTTTCTCAGCCCAGGTGAATACATCCAGCTTTTGGAAATTCGACCATGACCTCGCATTCAGGCTGTGCAACAGGTAAAAATCCAAATAATCAAGTTCCAACCGGGTCATTTGCTCTGTTAATAGCCGGTCAAAATCAGCTTCTTCCTCGACCAGCCAGGAGGGCATTTTTGTGGCAACCCGGACTTTGTCTCGATAACCATCTTTCAGAACTTTACCAACAAACCGCTCGCTCTGCTCCTGATGATAGGTGTAAGCCATATCAACATAATTAACGCCCTGATCAATGGCATGCCGAATCATGGCCGCCGCTTTGGGTTCATCAATTTGACTGCTATCATCATCGATAACGGGCAAGCGCATGGCACCAAAACCCAGGACTGAAACTTCCCAATCCAGCTTTCCAAACTTGCGGTATTTCATTTAACAAACGCTCCGATCTGCTAATAAATTGTTTTTTCAATTATACCAAAGGCCATCCAGACGGTTTTTTCACAGGGCAATCGCCTAGTTGACAAAGACCCTTGAATGTGTGATACTATAGCCACTTAAATAAAAGCTCCTGGCTTCGCATGACGATGCTATCCCACGAAGTGAGGAGGTGGTGTACAATGTTAGACAGTAGTAGTTACTTAACAAAGGCTGTGGCACCCCTCCTCGATAGTCTTCGATAAGGGTGCTACAGCCGCAGATAGACTGCCGCCCGCTTGACGGGCGGCTTTCTCGTTAACCTTCAACAGAAGATCGCCCCAGGCAAAGGATTCAGTACAATTAAGTTGAAAGGAGCTCCCATGAACCCAACTCACATCTGGTGGATCCGCCGCGACATACGCATGCATGACAACACTGCCCTGGAGGCTGCACGCCAAAATTCGGACAGGTTGATCCCCCTGTTTATCATCGAGCCTGATCTGATGGATCAGGCTGCCCCCAAACGCCGGGACTTTCTGCTTCAGGCGTTGGAGGACCTGGACCGCAAATTGCGTGATCTGGGCAGCGGGTTGATCGTGCGAGAAGGCCCCGCCCTGGATGCATTTGAGGCTCTGTCCGATGAGATTGGGGACTTTGTGATCTTCACCCATGAAGATTTCAGCCCCTTTGCCCGGCAGCGTGACCATAAAGTGGCAGAACATTTTGACCTCAAGCATCACCCGGGAATCGTCTTACGCCACCCCGACGAAATCTGCAAAGAAGATGGCGACCCGTATGTCGTCTACACCCCCTATAAAAACAAATGGTATGGCCAGCCCATCCCCACACCGGCTGATTGCCTGCCCGCACCTGAGACCTTACCACCACTCCCGGATGACCTGGATAAGGGACATCTACCTGATTCTGAGCCTGTGGACGGCTTTCCGGCAAGATCTGAGGCAGCTCTGGAAAGACTAAACACCTTCACCTCTACCGGAATCCGGCACTATCAATCTCGGCGAGACCGGCTGGACCTGAATGGTACATCTCGTCTTTCGCCGTACCTGCGTTTTGGGCTGATCTCAGCCCGTGAAGCCTTTGCCAGTTCCCAGATCGCTGCGCTCCGGGCGAAAGAAGATCATGAACGGCAGGAGATCCGCACCTGGATGGACGAATTGGTCTGGCGCGAGTTCTATACCGCCATCCTCTACCACTTCCCAAACGTGCTCAGTGGCCCCTTCCGGGAGGATTATGAAGCTATTGCCTGGCGGGAGGCACCTGAAGACCTGCAAGCATGGCAAGAAGGGCAAACGGGCTACCCCATTGTGGACGCCTGCATGCGCCAGTTGCGCCAGACAGGCTGGATGCACAACCGCGGCCGGATGATTGTTGCCTCCTTTCTGACCAAAGACTTGCTGATCAACTGGCAAGCCGGGGAGGACTGGTTCATGCAGAACCTGGTGGATGGCGACCCCGCTGCCAATAACGGCGGCTGGCAATGGACAGCCGGGACGGGTACCGACGCTGCGCCTTACTTCCGGATTTTCAACCCGGTAACCCAAGGCGAAAAACATGACCCCGATGGCGCCTTCATCGCGCAGTGGGTGCCCGAACTCAAAGATTTGCCGGCCAAATATCGCCACCAGCCCTGGAAACTCAATGAAGAAGAACAGAAATCCTATCATTTTGAATTGGGGGTCGATTACCCCGCGCGTATTGTGGAACATGCCTTTGCCCGCCAGCGGAC
>SKPR01000214.1 GCA_007119455.1 Candidatus Brevefilum sp.
ATGGAAGGCGATACGATCGTGATGCAGGATCTGTTTGTGTTCAAGCAGTCCGGGATCACCAATGGCGTGGTCCAGGGCCATCAGGAGTCAACGGGGATCCGCCCACGCTTCATGGAAAAGTTTGCCGCCAATAACGTCACCATTCCTGAGAGCGCATTTGAATAGAACACCATTCGAAGGGGGTTAGATAATAGCATCAGAGCGGGTTACTGTACAGCGCGCACCTGTCCTCTGTGATACACTTAATCCATGATTTTATATTTCATATGAGGTTATTGTTTTGAAATCGGTCGTCGTTAAGAAAAGCGCGTCATCCAACGAAGCAATCCATGCCCGGTATTGTGCGACATTTTCACAGAAATTAATGGGGTTAATGTTTTCCAAAGAGATTCAACCCGATCAAGGCTTGCTGATCGTGGAAAACCGGGAAAGCCGGGTGAACACGGCCATTCACATGTTCTTTGTGAATTACGACCTGGCTGTATTGTGGCTGGATAAAGACCTGGTAGTCGTTGACAAAGTCCTGGCGAAGAAATGGGCCCCTTTTTACATGTCCAGGAAACCGGCGCAATATGTTTTAGAACTTCATTCATCTAAGTTCAAGGATTTTGATATCGGTGAGCGGCTTATCTTTACCGATGAGCCGATCATCCTGGCTGAAAGTTAGCAAAAAGCCCCTGGATTGATTCCGTGGGGCCTGTTTTTGTGAAAACCTTGTAATATTTAATTGACGTGTTTGACAACCCCGGTAATCAGGGGTTTTCTTGTTTGATTTCCTCATTGATTTCAGACAGTTCTTGTTCAGTTTCTGCCTGCACCTGGTGTAATGAGCGGTTGATCTCATCGGTTGACCGTTCCAACTCTCTCAGGGTTTTTTCCAGTTCGGCTTCATCCATGAGTTTATTGGGCAGATCGCGGATCTCTTGTGATGTTGCCATGAGATCCTGCCAGATGGGTGATTTGGATAGATTTTTAATCCACCGGCCGACATCCCCCATCGTCTTAACCGTCTTGGCAGGGCCTAGGACAATAAAAGCAATGATCAGGATGAATAATAATTCAAGGATGCCGACATTAAAAACTTGCATGATTGCCAGAACCTGGCTATTTAAATCTTGTCAATTTCAGTTGAATCTTCTGGTGTGTCTTCCAGTTCAGAGTCGCCAGATAAGCCTTTTTTGAAAGCCCGAATACCTGCACCCAGTTCTTCTGCAATCTTACCAATCCGCCCCACCCCAAATACCAGCAGGATGATGACGAGTAAGAGGATTAATTCTGGCCAGCCTAATGTTTTGAACATATCGTACTCCTTACCTCCGAAAAATTTACTTCGTCTCTCTACGAGCGATAACTGCCAAGAGTATACCTAATCCATAAAGAATGAGCAATGGGATCATCAAAATGATCATATTGATTGGATCCGGTGTAGGTGTTGCCACTGCGGCCACAATTGCGATCACAATTACGGCAACGCGCCAGCTTTTGGCAAGGCCCTTTGCATCGATGATCCCCAGTTTCGCCAGCAGATACATGATCAGAGGTGTTTCAAAGCTGATGGCGATCCAGAAAATCAGACTGGTGACGAAATTGACATAGTCCTTCCATTTGGGGATGACCGTTGGCCCGGGAAACTCAATCAAAAAGGGCAGCGCGCCGGGCAGCATCACGAAATACGCAAAGAGTGTGCCGAGGATAAATAATCCCAAGGCTGAAGGCACTGCCCACAAGACCCATGTTCTTTCTTTCGACGTCAGGCCTGGGGCGATGAATAAATAGACCTGCATGAGGATAAAAGGAAAGGCAAGAATAAAACCACCCAATAATGTGACCTGGAAATAAACCGAGAAATTTTCGGTCACCACAATGGAAAGCAGATTATCCAAACCACCAATCGGCCTTGCGATGACATCCAGAAGGAATTCAGCAAAGATAATGCTAATCACAACACCCACGACAAGGGCAATCATGGCATACATCAACCGCTTACGCAGTTCGTCCAGATGTTCCCAGATGGTCAGTTCTTTTGCGCCGTCTTCCATTTTGTAAATAACAGTATTCTATGCTCTGATTTTGATTGACACGGATTCTACCACATCCAAATGATTAAAATATTGCCGTGATTTTCGAAGCATTTCCTTATTGTGTGCAGTTTTCCAATCAGATTTTCCTTGATGTATAATGGCTATGCGAATAATATGCAGAGCTATGATGATCGTCATTTAATGATAAGATAGACCTGATGCTGATTTTGATGATCTAAAGTGGCATCTTCTAAATGCAAGTTAGAAAAACAACCACGCATTGAGATAGCTTCAAGTAATAAGGAACGGATTGCACAATTCCATGATGCAGACCAACGAACAAGAAAAACAAGATACCGGTAGCCTAAGAACAATCCAGTTCGAACCCTCCGGACGTCGGATAACGATTGAGCCAGACCGCAACTTGCTGCAAGCGGCCCAAAGAGCCGGGGTTGACCTGGTGGCTGCCTGCAATGGCGCTGGCATTTGTGGCACTTGCAAGATCCGCATGATAAACGGAAGGGTCACCCCTATTACATCTTCCGAGCTTAAAAGAATGACCCAGGTTGAGCTTGATCAGGGTTACCGGTTGGCCTGCTGTACCGTTCCACTGGAAGATGTCCAGGTGGAGATACCCACCTCCTCCCTACCCTTTGGCCAGCGCTTACAGGTTGAGGGTGTCGAAATTGTCATAACGCCAGACCCGGTTATTCAGCCCGTTCAGATTGCGCTTGAAAAACCGCAGCTTACGGACCTCCGCTCTGACCTGAGCCGGGTGAACGGTGTATTAACCGAAAAAGGACTTGATAAGTTATCGGGTAATTTAAATGCATTGACCGACCTCTCTCGTGGACTTCGAGATCAAAACTGGACGGTCAGGTTAGCCACTCGCAAATCAAAATCGAAAACAGTGCTGGTGTCAACTTTGCCAGATAGCAGCCCTCTCCTGGGGTTGGCAGCCGATCTGGGTTCGACCAAGCTGGCTGTATACCTGATGGACATCCAAACCGGCGCTACCCTGGCTAGTGTGGGTGTAATGAACCCGCAAATTTCCTATGGCGAAGACGTGGTCAGCCGAATTGCGTTTGCTAATGAAAGCAAACCTAATCGACTGTTGTTGCAATCACGCCTGGTCGCAGCACTGAATGATATCATTTCGAAACTGTGTGACCAGCTTGGGGCGAATCCAAACCAGATTGTCGATGCTGTGATGGTCGGTAACACGGCCATTCATCACTTCTTCTGCGGCTTACCGGTCAAACAGCTGGGGGAGTCCCCCTATATTCCGGCTGTCAACGACCCGCTGGACTTTGAAGCAAAGGATATCGGTCTGACTATCGCCCCTGGCGCACAGGTGCACATGCCGGCCATTATCGCTGGTTACATCGGTGCAGATCATACTTCGGCCTTGCTCTCAACCCAAATTAGAAAAGATGGACAGCCGCGAATCCTGGTGGATATTGGCACCAATACAGAGATCAGCCTGGCCGTCAACGGCAGGCTGTATTCCTGTTCGACAGCATCCGGGCCGGCTTTTGAGGGGGCGCACATCCACGACGGGATGCGGGCGGCACCCGGTGCCATCGAAAAAGTTACTATTGTGAATGAAGAACCGGTTCTGATTACGATCGATAACCAGCCGCCGGTCGGCATTTGCGGTACAGGGATTTTGAGCGGGATCTCAGAACTGTTGAAATCAGACATCATCAACCCCATTGGCAATTTAGACTCGACGAATGCCCGAATCACCGAATTCAATGGGCGACCGGCATATATGCTGGTGCCGGCCCATTTATCCGGCCATGGGCGAGAGATTCTCATTACCCGAAGTGATATTAACGAAATCCAACTGGCAAAAGGTGCGATTCGCACCGGGATCGAAGTCTTACTTGAACGTGCCTCATTAAAAGCAGAGGAAATTGAAGATTGGATTATCGCCGGTGCTTTTGGCACATTTTTAGACATCCCCAGTGCCATCCATATCGGCATGTTCCCCCAAAACCTGGCAGTGGATCGTTTTCACCAGGTGGGCAACGCTGCAGGTGTCGGCGCAAAACAGATGTTAATTTCGCGAGCAAAGCGGGAAGCGGCCGAAAAATTAATTGATGACATCGAGTATATCGAATTAACCATTTATCCGAAATTTGAGGAATTGTTTCTCAACTCGATGGTTTTTTAGATGAAGCCCTAATTCAGATTTTTATTTCGTAATTGCTCAGGCAATTCTGCTGATTATTGCATCAGCCACAACAGTAATCCTGGAGAGCTTATGTTGAGCTTGAAAAGCTTCTATAACCGGTAACAGGGTCTTGGTTTCAGCTTTATTGCCCTCAAAGCTATGTAATCCCAATGGAAAGCCATTTTTATCAACTAACAGACCAATTATGATCTGGGGTTTCAATCAATGTTCCTTACTAATCCCTGGCTTTCGCTAATCATCTCCTTGCTCAACTTGAAAAACAGTGTCGTGACATCGTACAAAAGCAGAGAAACCCCATGTTTCTGGACATGATCAAAACAAGCTTGGCTGATTTACTGTCGGTAATTTCGGGTTGAAGCTTTCGCCAAGCAACGGTACAACGTGTTCCGATCTATATGGTTAATGCCCAGATCGGCCAATACGCTCAGGCTAGCTAACTTTAATGTGAGTTCAACAATACGGGCTATACACAGCAGTTCAAATAACTCGTCTTCCAGCTTTGTAAATCCAAGTTTGTCATATTGATGTCTGAGAATCTCAAATAATTGTGTTGAAAACGAACTTTAAATTTCTACCCTAAGCGAGAAAATTGGCTGAGTGAATAATTCGAGTTGATTTTCATTTAAGTGTTTATGAGCTAAGTCAATGAGAATTCGTAGCTCTTCTTCAGTATGAGCGCTGCCAATATGAGCAATCTTGGTAATCTTGCCTTTTTGTTTATAAGCAACCTGAACTGCTGTTGCACCACTTTTTGTTTTAACCTTCCGGATGAACGCCATGCGCCAATTATTATCCACCTGTTATGACCGGTTAGTGTCCTGAAAATCGCGTTTTTACCTGTAAAATTGGTCAATCTTTAGCTAAGTGAGAAACTCAGGTCTTGGTTATAAATTGACCAATTATTAACACTGTTAATTGATTACCCCTATTTCGTCTGCCATTTTAAGTGTGACATAACTATGGTGAGGGCCTTGGCTAAACTCGAGCTCTTTTCTCTTTAACTTCCTATTGATATTCAATCTGACTCTTTCACCTTGCATTTATCAGAGATTTCTATTTTTCTGGTGTACTAAAACTTAAATTTGACATTAATTTTAGTGTCATATTATAATAGATGCATCAGTAAACGAATGTGTACCATTGTTGATAAGGTTTGGTGGGGTCTAACCACTCTACAGGTACAGCTTCTTCATCTTCTTCATTCTCAAGCATAGCTGTGACGACAACATCATAAGACCCGATTTTAAAGACTGGATGGGTTGGAGAAAAGCATTGCTGATGGATGAAAGTCAGGTTTTATCGATCCAAATATTGGGCGGTTTTTCAATTCACCGGGGTGACGAAGCTTTGACTGGTATAGAGCGTCCCAGCCTGCAGAAACTGCTCGTTTTCCTCCTATTACACCGGGGTCAGGCGGTAAATCGTTCGAAAATGGCCTTCACATTCTGGCCAGACAGCAATGAAAAACAAGCCCTATCGAACTTGCGAAACTTATATTTTCAGCTTAGACATGCCTTACCTGACTTGCAAAAAATTTTTTCTGCTGATCGTGTCAGCTTCAAATGGCATGAGGAGGCACCATTCATCCTGGATGCGGCGATATTTGAGGACTTGATTGATCGGGCTAAATCCAATTATTATCAGGCTGAGAAGGTTGTTCTGTTCGAAAAGGCTGTGAAAACATATCTGGGTGAGCTGCTGCCGGGTCATTATGAAGATTGGTTGCTGGTCGAGCGTAAGCGTTTTTCCCAGCACTACAAACAAGCTCTGACTGAGCTGGTTTCGTTACTTGAGCAACGCCGGCAATACCAGCAGGCAGTCATCTATGTACGGTTACTGATCCAGAACGACCCTTTACATGAACCCGCGTACGCTCATTTGATGCGGGTACAGGCCTTGATGGATGACCGGTCTGCAGCAATACATACCTATCATACTTACGCAAATCTTCTAGACCGGGAGATGGGTGTTGAACCCGGCCCACTGGTTCAGGGTCTTTATCATCGGCTGTTAAAAAGACAACCCTCACATCAGCTACATGACCCTATTGAACAGGCTGTCCTCCTGGTTGGACGAAATGCCAGCTGGGAAATCCTCCGGCAAACCTGGCGTAAATCGAGACGTGGACCGCAGATGATCCTCATCAAGGGTGAGGCGGGCATTGGTAAGACTCACCTGGCGGAGGCGTTTGTGGAATGGGTTAAGCGACAGGGGCTTTCGGTTTTAAGGGCACGTTGTTTCCCTACCGAGGAAAAATTGGCTTATGCCCCCGTTATCAGCTTGATGCGCGACAGCCCACTTGAGAATTTGGATCAGTTATGGTTGCAGGAACTGATGCGGCTCCTTCCCGAAATAAAAGCTCAGCATCCTGAACTGGACCAGCCTGAGCCTATAACCAAAGAATGGCAGCGGCTGCGCTTGTTTGAAGCCCTGGCAAAGGCCATTATGGCAGGTCAAAAGCCTCTGTTACTCTTTATCGATGACCTGCAGTGGTGTGACCGGGAAACCTTGGATTGGCTCGCTTACTTGCTGAATGCGTTTGACCAGCATGAGCGTCTCTCCCAACTGCTGGTGATTGCTGCACTGCGAACTGAAGATTGCGACCCGGGGTTGCTACTCGAAAAATGGCAGGAGCAATTGATTCGCGCTGACCGGCTGGTCATCCAATCCTTAGGACCATTAGACGAGGAGCATACCCTGAAACTGGCCAATCATGCTTACGGTCGCCCAATCGACCCTGGTATGAGCCCGGCCCTCTTCCATTCCACAGAAGGCCATCCTTTTTTTATAGTCGAATTGATGCGATCTGCACGTTTGCTGCCTGTCGAAGAGATGACAGCCATTATCACGGTGAGTAATGCTTTGCCTGACCGGGTGAGGCAGGTGTTGAAAGCCCGCCTGGCGCAGCTATCTCCCCTCGCACGTGAGGTCATTGAGCAGGCGTCGGTGATTGGGCGAGAGTTTTCTTTTTCTATTTTGGCCCAGGTCACCCATCTCAGCGAAGATGGTCTGGTGGGTTGCCTGGATGAATGCTGGCAGCGGCGCATCATTCGCGAGCTGGGTGACAGCGCGTATGACTTCAGTCATGAAAAACTGCGATGCGTCGTTTACGACAGCCTGAGCGAAACTCGCCGGCGCTGGCTGCATAAACAGGTTGCGCAGACTTTAGAAAAAGTATATGCAGATGAAATCGATCGAGCAGCATCGGTTATTGCTGGCCATTATGAAGCTGCAGCGGTGTTTGAAAAGGCCATCACCTATTATCAGAAGGCTGCGAAAGCTGCCAAAAAGGTTTATGCCCTCGAAGAAGAACTGGCCGCCCTGGATAATGGCTTGCGTCTGCTGTCTGAGCTCCCGGCCGTTGCAGATCGGAAAATGATGACCGCTCAACTGCAAGAATATATGGGTGATTTGAAGATGGTCATTGCAGCCCATCAAGCGGCGCGTAGCGCTTACCAGGTGGCCCTAGCGAATACATCCCCTGCTAATAACCTTGACCAGGCTAGGCTTGTTTATAAAATCGGCAGGATCATGGAAAGTGAACGAGTGGGATGCGACGAGATCTTAGCCCAGCTTGAGCGCGCAGAGGTGATGCTGGGTGAGCCAAAAGATGACCGAGATTCTACCTGGTGGGAAGTTTGGTGTGATATCCAGCTTGGTAAGCAGGCATGTGTTTACTGGTGGCAGCACACAGACCTTTTTGACCAGTTAATTAATCAGACCCGGACGTTAATTGAGGCATATGGCACGCCAATACAGCAGGCCTTTTTCAATATTAGATTGATGAACTATATGTTTTTGACCAACAAATTTTATACCAACGAGGAATCCGTATCTGCTGCTCGGGCAGCGGTGGAGGCATTGCCTGAATCTGCTGATGATGATTTAATCGGCTTCTGTCGTTTTAGTCTTGGATTCAGCCTGATCTGGTTTGGTAAATTAAACGAAGCAGACTATGAACTGTGTGAAGCATTCAAGCTGCTTGAAAGGACGGGGAACGTCACTATGCAAGTTCGTTGCCTGGCTTATTGGGTCGTGGCAAACCGTCTCAAAGGTGAAACAACTCGCGTTGAAGAACTCGCCAATCGCTGCCTGACTCTGGCCCAATCCGCAAAAATGTATGATTACATTGGTGTTAGCCAGGCAGGGTTATCGTGGGTGGCTTTACAGCGGGCAGATCCTACAGAACCATCTGATCAAGGATTAGAAGAAGCAGCTCGCCTGGCGCAAAAGGCGGTGGAAGCATGGGAAAAACATGGGTCACCTTATTCCCTTAAGTGGATGGCGTGGTGGCCGTTGATCCGGGTTGCCCTGGTAAAGAATCAATTGGCCGAGGCCATCGCGTATGCCCGGGAGATGTTTGGCCCAAATCAGCAAGCGCCTGACCCGGAGATCGAACCGGTGTTGAAAGAGGCTCTGGCTGCCTGGGAAGCTGAAAAACCCTCTGAAGCCAGTAAACTTCTTACCCGGGCAATGGAAAAGGCCCGAAAATTGAATTTTGCCTGAGTGAGAGAATATTTATTGCTCATAATCTGTGAAATTTGTCGGTTTAGCTCTGAAGATGGATGATTTTTGTTTTGATGAAACGATTTTTAAACGCTTGATTTGTTATGGTAGGCATACATCAACAGTGCCAGCTGGAAGACACTGAAGCCGTAACCTGTTTGAGCTGACCTTATCGTCCATGCTGGCAGCCATCGCAATACCCTGCATTGGATCTGATCTTGGGTTGGGTTGAATTCATTGTCAACGGGTGATGGTGTGCAAGACAACGGCGACCGGTTTGGAAAAAATGGAGGTAATCACATGTCTACAGAAGAAAACAAGGCGTTTATCCGCAATTATCTAGAAGTCTTCAGCGGTAAGGATAAACCCAAAGAGATATTGGAGCAGTATATTTCTGATCCAGAGCTGGTCCAGCATGCCCTGATCTTTGAAGCAGCCTTTCCGAAATATGAAATCACCGCAGATAAGATGATTGCGGAAGGTAATCAGATCTGCATTTTGGGACGCATGCGGGGTATTCATATGGGAGATCTTCATGAAATCCCACCCACCGGCAAGCAGGTGGAAATCAACCTGGCTGTTTTTTACCGTTTGGCAGACGGTAAAATTGCCGAATCCAGGATCTACCAGGATCGGATGACGATGATGGAACAACTGGGTGTGCTGCCCGGTTAGGAACAAAACACAACTTTGGTAGGATGCATTCAATCAACGCTGGCCGCCGTTGTTGGATGTGATGTTGTTTTATAGTCACAAGGAGTGACCGTGGCAAACCAGGAAACCCGTCTGTTTACGATCAGCCTTTGGCAAGTTCAACAAACGGAATACCCTTGCGAGATGACATGGCGGGGCAAATTACAATCGCTGCCGGATGGCGAGGCTTATTATTTTCGTGATTGGGAGGTGCTGATCGAGCACCTCGAGAAAATGCTGACCGTACGGGGCGAACCATTAGACCCACAGGAGGTGGAACCATGATATTGATTGTAGGTGCAAGCGGCAGGTTAGGAAAGGCAATTGCACGGCAAGCTTTGGCAGCGGGCAAGAAGGTGCGGGCATCCTCCCGTGACCCGGAAAACCTGCTGGCAGACATCAAAGCCGCAGGTGCAGAGGTGATCGCAGCGGATCTGCGCAACCCGGAGTCACTGCAGCGGGCCTGCCAGGGTGTGAATGTTGTTGTAGCATCTGCGCATGGCCTC
>SKPR01000115.1 GCA_007119455.1 Candidatus Brevefilum sp.
CGCGAGGTGGTTGCTGTTGCTCACGCTGCTGGTGCTTTGGTTAAAGTCATTATCGAAACATCTTTATTGACCGATGAAGAAAAAGTCGTTGCCTGTTTACTGGCCAAGGAAGCTGGTGCAGATTATGTCAAAACATCAACTGGGTTTTCAGGTGGTGGGGCAACTGTCCATGATATCGCGCTGATGCGCCGATCGGTTGGCCCGGATCTGGGCGTTAAAGCATCCGGTGGCATCCGCACCCATGAAGATGCTGAGCAATTGGTCGCCGCTGGCGCGACCCGGCTTGGCGCCAGTGCAGGTATCAAGATCATCCAGGGCGATTCCGACGAAACCCAAACTAACCCTGGATCTCAAAAATCCGGCAGTTCTTATTAGACGGAGATATTAACGATGTTGATTGCAAAGGTAATTGGAACGACCGTGTCTACCATAAAAGACGAAAAACTATCAGGCCAAAAATTGTTGATCGTACGGCAGACGGATGAAAAAGGCGAGCCTGTCGGTAAGCCATATGTCGCTGTTGACACGGTCAATGCTGGTGTTGGCGACCTGGTTTTAACGGCTCATGGATCAAGTGCCAGGCAGACTGACATCACCAACGAACGCCCGGTGGACGCTGTCATCATGGCCATGATCGATTCGCTTGAAGTGGATGGCAAAATTACCTTCAGGAAAGGTTAGAGCAAATGTCAGACTTCGATAAAGACTTGCGTTCCATACAGGAAGCACGGGATCTTTCCACCAGCGCATTCAATGCCTGGCAGAAATGGTCCACTGCATCCCAGGAGCAGGTCGACCAGGTGTGTGCTGCAATGTCAGCAGCTGCCCTGAATGCATCGGAAAGCCTGGGTAGGCAAGCACATCTGGAGACAGGTTATGGCGTCCCGGAGCACAAGCGCCTGAAGAACATCTTTGCAGCCAAGAACGTATGGGAAAGCATCAAAGACCTGAAAACAGTGGGGATCCTGGATCATGACCCCGAGAAAAAGGTTTACAATATCGCCTGGCCCGTGGGTGTGATCGCGGCTCTGACGCCCAGCACCAACCCCACCTCAACAGTCATGTATAAAATCCTGATTGCGGTGAAGGCCAGAAATGGCATCGTGATCGCTCCCCATCCCTCAGCAGCTAAATGCTGTTATGAAACCGCTCAGATCATGGCGCAGGCTGCTGAAGCCCATGGTGCGCCACCGGGATTAATCTCATGTATCAAGAATATCAGCCTGCAAGGCACCCAGGAACTGATGCGCCATAAATATGTCGCATTGATTCTAGCCACAGGTGGCACACCGATGGTGCGTGCAGCACACTCAACCGGGAAACCTGCCTTTGGCGTGGGCCCCGGGAATGTTCCGGTTTATGTTGACCGGTCAGCCGATCTGGCAAAAGCGGCCCGATATATTGTGGCCAGCAAGGCCTTCGATTGTTCGACCATCTGCGCGACGGAACAGGCTGTTGTGGCTGACCGTCCCATCGCTGGTCAATTGGCATCCTTAATGCAAAAAGAAGGTGCCTATTTTACCAACAGCCAGGAGAGTGATCTGTTAAGAAAACTGCTTTTCCACCCGGATGGCAGCATGAATACCGCCACAGTGGGTAAACCAGCCGAATACCTGGCCGGGATGGCTGGCTTTGAGATCCCCAGAGGCACTCGGATCCTTGTTACTCGCCTGACAAAAACCGGAAAAGAAGAACCGCTTTCACGGGAAAAGCTTACCACTGTACTCGGATGGTATGAAGAAGAAGGCTGGGAGGCAGGTTGCGAGCGGTGCATCGAGTTAATCCAGTTTGGTGGCCGCGGCCACAGTCTGATCATCCATGCAACCGACCAAAAAGTGATCATGGCGTTTGGTCTGGAGAAACCCGTTTTCAGAATCGCAGTCAATACCATGGGCACATTAGGTGCCATCGGATTGACCACAGGCGTGAAACCATCCATGACCCTGGGGGCAGGCGGTGTGGGCGGATCCATCACCGGTGATAATATCTCCGCTCATCACTTGATCAATGTGAAACGCCTGGCTTATGAATTGTCAGCTCCTCCGGCGGAGGCCCTGGTTCCGGGAAAAATAATAACCGGGCCAACAGCGCAGGAGATTGAGAAAGTTGTTCAAACAGTTGTTGAAGAAATACTAAATATCAGACAATGACCTACTTATTATTAGAAAGGAAGTAACAAAATGGCTTTAGATACAGCATTAATTGCATTGGGGATGGTAGAAACACGGGGTCTGGTCGGCGCGGTCGAAGCTGCAGATGCCATGGTCAAATCTGCCAATGTGGTCCTGATCGGATCAGAATATGTGGGCGGTGGGTTTGTGACCGTCATGGTGCGCGGTGATGTCGGTGCCGTCAAAGCCGCCACGGATTCGGGCGCTGCAGCTGCTAAACGCGTCGGTGAACTGGTTTCTGTCCACGTAATCCCCAGACCGCATGAAGATGTCGAAATGATCCTGCCCCAGAATTCAAAGGGTAGCATTGGCGGCCGAAGCACAAAAGAAAAGTAATCCAGGTCTGATTTGTGACCAAACCGACCTTCGAAGCCC
>SKPR01000125.1 GCA_007119455.1 Candidatus Brevefilum sp.
ATCGCCAGCCATACCGGGGGTGAGATCCGGCTGGATTTCCTGGCACATATGCCGCCGGATGAGGCCCGTGAGTGGCTGCTGGATGTCAAAGGTGTGGGGCCTAAGACAGCGGCCATTGTCCTCTTATTTTCGATGGACATCCCGGCCTTTCCAGTTGACACCCATATCTACCGGGTAACCGGTCGGATTGGATTGCGCCCCTTGAAACTTTCGGTGGAAAAAACCCACACATACCTGGAGGAACAGATTCCTGAGGAGGCTTTTTACGATCTGCACCTTAATCTGATCCGGTTGGGAAGAAATGTCTGTGGCGCTCGAAAATGGCACTGTTACCGCTGTCCGGTGGAAGATCTGTGTGAATTCAAAGATAAGAACCTCACACCCGTTGATGTGTGATTGATTTGATCTGAGAATGTCAGGTATTAAAAGGAGAATATTTTCTTAATCCGAAACATCTTTTACAAGCGTACCAATCATTGACCAGGGACCCGTCCAGATAATTTTTACCTCGTGTTCCTGACCAAGCAGGTTATCTTCACTTTCGACGAAGACGAGCTTGTTGGTGGGCGTTCGGCCTCGCCAGCGTGCGCGAGACAATTCTTCAAAGAGAACTTTGACGTTTTGCCCCAGTAAACGGGCATTGATTTCACTGGCGATTTCCTCTTGGAGGGTTTCGAGTTGGCGGAAGCGGCGCATTTTGACATCATCCGGGATGTCGTCTTCCATTTTACGCTCGGAGTAAGTGCCTTTTCTGGGAGAGTAACGGGCCAGGTGGGCCACATCCATGCGTAATTCATTTAACAGATCGTAGGTTTTATTAAATTGTGCTTCCGTCTCACCTGGAAAACCAACGATGATGTCTGTTGCAATGGATACTCCGGGAATACGCTCGCGGATGCGTTCGATCAGTTTTCGGTAATCAAAAGCTGAATACCCACGGCGCATTGCCTGCAAGATATCGTCATCACCGGCCTGGATGGGAACCTCGATATGCGGGCAAACCTTGGGGAGTTCCGCCACAGCATCCAGTAATTCATCTGTCATCCAGTTAGGGTGTGATGTCAGGAAGCGGATGCGTTTGAGCCCATCGATTTGGTGCAGATCATGTAGTAAATCAGCCAGCGTCGGACGTTCTGGTAGGTCCATACCGTAACGGTCAACAATCTGTCCCAGCAGCGTGATTTCACGCACACCCTGACCCACCAGCTCTCGAGCTTCTTTTAGTATTTCATCGTAAGGTCTGGAATGTTCGATTCCGCGCTTGGCGGGGATGATGCAATAGGTGCAGGCATGCGAGCATCCGTAAACGATGGGAAGAAAAGCTGAGACAAGCTTTCCCTGTTCTGCCCGGGGGAGGACGAGCTCGCCGTCGAGCAATGCATTGAGTTTGGACTGTTTCAATGCTGCCTTTTGCCTGGCGGTGCGTTCTGTTAGAAAATGTAAGAGCGGTTCGGGGTCAGAGGGGGGTGAGACTACATCCACCCAGGGGAATCGCTCCTGAATTTTTTTGTTACCCCGCACTCCGATCAAACAACCCATCAGGTTGATGACCACGTCAGGGTTATTGTCTTTTAAGGGTCGCAGTGAGCTGAGCCGACCGATCGCTTTATCCTCAGCGCTCTGGCGTACCACGCACGTGTTGAGGACGATGACATCTGCCTCTTTAGGCTTTCGTGTTGGTTGATAACCCATTTGCTCAAGGGCAGACGCTAACCGCCGTGAATCGGCCACATTCATCTGGCAACCTTCTGTCCAAATATGGTATTTCATAGGGCGTTATTATACTCGACCGGAAACAAACCAAAAAGGATAAAAAAGACCAAGTTTTGATATATAATAAATGGGTGGTTAAATCCTGATCAGGATAATCGGGATTATTGCTTTAGATTTTTTCTTGAAAAGCAGATTAAGGCCATGAATTAAGTTATAATTACAATCAGTTTGCAGGTATTTTCACGTTTTATGGAGAAGGTGCAATGGATTTTGAAATCACAGAATATAAGCGTAGCACGGTTTTATACACGAGCGGTCGCATCGACAGCTACACTGCCCCTGAAGTTGAAGAGGCATTGAACCAGCTCATTGAAAAGGGTCAGCATAACATCATTTTTGATATGAGCGATGTGACCTTTGTTTCCAGTGCGGGGTGGTGGGCCCTAATCCGGGTTCAAAAGGAGGTCAAGAAGATGAACCGGGGTGAACTGGTTCTGGTCAAACTGGATGATCGTATTCGGGAATCGATGGATCTGGTTGGCATTGGCCCCTACTTTCAGGTCTATGATGATGTGATTGAGGCCGTGGGAAGTTTTTGATAAAATTCACCATTGTTAAGAATAATCGCATATTAGTATTAATACTTAACGGTTGTTACAGGGCAATCGCAAACTCGACATTTTAGAAAAAAATGATTAATAATGAAAAAAAAGGAGTCATAAGTATCAGACTATTAGTGACAAATGATTCTCGTCAAAACAAGAAAGGTAAATAGGATTAAGTCAAAAAGGAGACCTATGGCAGACTTAATCTCACACCTTTCTAG
>SKPR01000129.1 GCA_007119455.1 Candidatus Brevefilum sp.
GCCCAAACATCCAACAACTGGTTGGCGATAGCGCCATCCTGAGTGATTTTTTCAATGATGGCTATTTCGACGCCATCATCCACGACCCACCCACCTTCACCCTGGCCGGTCAGCTTTATTCACAGGTCTTATATCGCACCTTCTACCGGATCCTCAAGCCCTCTGGGCGCCTGTTCCATTATATCGGCGACCCGGACAGCCGGTATGGTTCTACCATTGGTCGTGGTATCATTTCTCGGCTTCAGAAAGCAGGCTTCAGGGTCACACCCAAAGGGTTGGCTTTCGGCGTTTTAGCCAAAAAGTAATCGACTTCTTCCATTCGAATCAAAATCTCTGCTGGTCAGTTTGATTTCAACTCTTTATCATGTATAATTCCTGACGTGAAGGATATAAAAGCATTGACACAGGCCATGAACCAATTTGTCGACGAAAAAGGCTGGTATGACCCGGAAAGCCCCCGGCCCCAAACAACACGCAACCTGGCCATCTCTCTCGCCATCGAAGCGGCAGAGGTACTGGAATTATTCCAATGGCAGGATGATGATCCTGCCGCAATAGACCTGGCTGAAGAACTGGCGGATGTCGCCCTTTACCTGCTACAGCTCGCCAGCGTATCGGGGATCGATCTCGAACAGGCTATTTTAGATAAATTAGAAATCAACCGCAATCGCGATTGGTAACAACACAACTTAAAGACAAAGGAAAATTATGACAAAAAAGATCAGTGTATTTGGCGGGTCCATGCCCAAACCCGGTTCTGACACCTATAACCTGGCTTATGAGCTCGGCAAAGGCCTCGGTAGTGCCGGGATGACTGTGATGACCGGCGGATATATGGGAACCATGGAAGCCACCTCACGTGGCGCCAGTGAAGCAGGCGGGCATGTGATCGGCGTCACCAGCGAAGAAATTGAAGCCTGGCGTCCGGTAGGTCCAAATAAATGGGTTGCAGAAGAATGGCGCTGTGAGACGCTTCAGGAACGCCTGAACTCACTGGTCGAAGATTGTGATGGCGCCATCACCCTACCAGGTGGCATTGGCACACTTCTGGAGGTATGCCTGCTCTGGAACCAGCTTGCTGTGGATATACTTGATCCCAAGCCCTTGATCCTGATCGGGGAACGCTGGCATAAAGTCATGCAGACTTTCTATAACGAGTTTGGCGATTATGTTTCCCTCGAAAGCCGGGAGTACATTTCCTTCGCACAGGACCCACAATCGGCTGTAGAACTGCTGAACCACTTTTTTGGTTTCAGTTAATCAAAGCCTCATGCACATGGAAAGTAAATAATCATGGATGAAAAAAAACTTACCCCAAAATCAGAGAATTATTCAGAGTGGTATAACCAGCTGGTTCAACGGGCTGAATTGGCCGATTATGCCCCTGTCAGGGGATGCATGGTCGTCCGGCCCTATGGGTGGTCTCTTTGGGAAAATATTCAGAGTGCTTTAGACCGCCGATTCAAAGAAACCGGCCATGTCAATGCAGCTTTTCCCCTCTTCATTCCCATGTCTTTTCTCGAAAAAGAAAAGGAACATGTGGAAGGTTTTTCACCCGAGTTGGCCGTTGTCACAATCGGCGGGGGATCCGAATTAGAAGAGCCCCTGATCGTTCGCCCAACCTCGGAAACCATCATCGGATACATGTATTCGAAATGGATCCAATCCTACCGCGATTTACCCTTGCTGATCAACCAATGGGGGAATGTGGTCCGCTGGGAGATGCGCACCCGCCTGTTTTTGCGAACATTGGAGTTTTACTGGCAGGAAGGTCATACCGCCCATGCCACAGCTGAAGAGGCTGAAGATGAAACCTTGCAAATGCTGGATATCTACACAGATTTTGCCCGGAACGAAGCAGCCGTTCCCGTGATTCCCGGTCGGAAGAGCGAGAGCGAGAAATTCGCCGGGGCAGTTCGCTCGTATACGATTGAAGCCATGATGGGCGATAAAAAAGCACTCCAGTCTGGCACCAGCCACAATCTGGGGCAGAATTTTGCAAAAGCTTTCGATATCCAGTATCTGGACGAGAACAACACTTTGCAGCATTGCTGGACAACCTCCTGGGGTCTATCCACACGCTTTATCGGCGCCATCATCATGACCCACGGTGACGACCAGGGCCTGGTTCTGCCACCCCGATTGGCACCCATCCAAATCGTAATCGTTCCAATCTTCCGCAAAGATGAAGAACAAGAAAAAGTAATGGCTGCGGTTGAGCGCGTCAAGGGTCAACTGAGTGATTTCAAGGTGAAGGTTGATGATCGGACAGAAGTCACCCCTGGCTTTAAATTCAATGAATGGGAACTGCGAGGCGTTCCGCTCCGCCTGGAAATTGGCCCAAAAGACGTCGCAAAGAATAGCGTTGCACTGGCCCGACGGGATATCCCCGGCCGAGATGGCAAATCTTTCGTGGCTCAGGAAGGAATTGAACATACTGTAGCAGATATGTTAGCGGATATCCAGGCCAACCTGCTGGCCAAGGCAACCCAGTTCAGGGATGAAAACATCCATGAACCCGCCACCTATGATGAGTTTAAAGAAATCATCAATAATGATGGCTGGTGTTTTGTCTGGTGGAAAGAAGATGCACTGAATGAAGCTCAGATCAAAGATGAGACCAGAGCCACACTTCGTTGCATTCCCATGGAACAACCAGGTGGTACAGGAAAATGCTTCTTCAGCGGTGAAGAAGCCAGGCAAAAGGCCTATTTTGCCAGGGCTTACTAAACCCGAGGAGACCAAACTGCTATATAGCCGTTTGCCCGGGATAAATCACCCGTTGTTGAGGCAAAGAATAATACGGATTCTTAAAGAATGTCTGCAGTAAACCTCGCTCGACTGCGTTTCCAGTTACAGGGGTTGATGAAATTCTACGAATCACCACCAGAATTCCATCAGCGGCTGGTTGACCTCTTCACCCAATACGCCCATCACGCCCTGCGATTTGGTGAAACGATATCAATCCAACCCCTCATTCCGATGTATCATTTGCCGCGTCCCCTGGTTCAACAACTTGAAGTCACTTTGAAAAAACAGATCAACAACGATCCAGATGCGGCCTTACAACTTGCAGACCGGCTCTGGCAGGACGAATATTTTGAAGTCAAACGCACAGCCATATTTATTCTTGGTCATCTGCCCATTGACGACCCGGAACCCGTGCGGTCACGGATAAAAACATGGCTGGAACCGGGACTGGATGGCACGCTCAGCGCTTATCTCTTATCCCATGGCGGTGGCCTTCTTCAAGAAAAATTTCCACAGACCTGGGAGGATTTAATCCATGATCTCCTGATGTCTGAGGAAACGAAATTGAAGGCCCTGGGTGTTCTGGGTTTAACAGAAAGGATCAGATCACCTGGATTCGAGAATCTTCCAGCCGTTTTTCGATTAATCAGCCCCCTGATCCGGAATCCCCGACCTGGTTTTACCAGGGAATTGGAAACCCTGATTGAAGCCCTCATCAACCGTTCTCCAACTGAAACAGAACATTTCTTGAAGCAAATACACCTGATGAGCGATTCACCTGAAACAACCCACCTGATCAAACAATGCCTGCCTAAATTCCCTGACCATCTCAGTGACGACCTGCGTCGCTCACTTCGCAATAGCATTTAAATGAAAGTCAATGCCTGGACCGGATGATTTTACCATCCGGTGTGACCTGCAAAGGAACATGTTCTTGATCAGATGTGTGCCAGACAGAATGACCATCCGCCCACAGCTCTGCCAGCATATAAGAATCGAAATTATTAGCCAGTAAAATGTCAGCCGCGTGGCTGGCTGATTCAAAAGCATCACCCGGTGGTAATGTCAGGTGCTGGATATGCCAGGCTGTAAGGCCAATCAGCTCATCGACAGACAAACCTGAACCATAATCTTGATTCATCAATATCATTCCAGAACTTACTCAGCATACAGATCCACAGTATCGGGTTTTGATACTCTCGTATGTTATTATATCCTTAGAAAACGTGCTGGATTTTTAAACTTTACTTAATAAATTTTATTAAATGCTCTCTATCGATAGTTTACCTGTAATTTCAAGCGCTATGCCCCTCATTTATATCCGGATATCATCATCAGCCGGTCGTTTCTCAAGGCAATTATCTAAAGTTCATCCACTATTTATGAGGTCATTGATCTAAATATGCTGGTTCATTATCCTTTATGGTTGGGTTGGATCCTGCCTGCCTATCCTTATTATCTGATCACGCTTACAATGATTTTCTTCATAGGTGTTGTCCGGTTACAGGGCCAGGAGGATGCCCGCTTGAGAAAACATAGGTTTAGATCGAAGGAAGATCATCAAAAAACCACATTGGCTTATATTGTGACATTAATGAAAATGGATTGCCAGACTGAGGCTGCAAAATTCTTATGGGAAGCCATCAAGGAGTTCGCTAACCCAACTCACATGCAGATGTACCTGTTTGATAAAAAACAGGATGGTTATGTTACGAGAAATTTTGATGATTCAAAACCAGAAAGTCATTTTTTTGAACCCTTCGACTCACAAATCCCCATTATCCTTGGATCGTTAAGTGAACCCTATTTATACCTTTCGCTTTCTGAAGATCATGGTTTGATTGACTTATTCTCTACGGAAGAACTCGAAAAACCTGATGTTGTTATCCCTATCCCTGATAGACGCGGACTCCTTGGATGGATTGCTCTGGGCCCCAGGAAGGATGGGATCGCTTATCAATTAGAAGTTCTTGATCAACTGTCCATATTGAGTCATCAATTCTCGGTCGTCTATGATCGCTGTGTTACAAAGAATATTTCACTGAACCGAATGCAGGCCTTTGAGGATCTCTATCAACTAAAACAGATTGATCGCGAGATCACCGTTAACTACGAGGTCGATCGCATCATTAAAGCAGCCCTGACTGCAGCTTGCAACCATACCCATGCCAGCGCTGGATCCATTGGTTTGATTAATACCGATCAAGATCAATTTTATGAAATCTGGCAAATTCTTCCACAGGAGAATACACCAAATCAACGCGACCCTGTTGAGATCAATGACCTGACGATTATGTCTGAACAAGGGCTGGAACCTCAAGTGATTCATAACCTTGATCTGCAAAGTGTTTTTAATTTATCCGATACATACCAATGGCATTATTTATCACGCAATAAATTGGATGAACAGCATGCGAGCTTCATGGTTCTCCATCTGGATTCTCCTGATATATTGGACCAATCTGATAAAAGTTTTCTGAAGCAGTTACAAGATCACACCAGCAATGCTCTGAAAAACGCTTTGCTATACGAAGAACTTCATGGTGTCATTCAATCCAAGAATGAATTTATCAGCTACATTTCTCATGAATTAAAAAACCCACTGACAGTTATCAAAGGGTATGCTGATATACTCTCAAAAGGCATGGCGGGTGATATCAATGATGAACAAAAAGATTATCTTGCCACGATCGCCCATAATGTTCGGCAAATGAATAAATTTATTAACGATCTTTCCGATCAGTCTTACATCGATACCAAATCCTTAAGGCTCATTTTTGAATCAGCCAACGTCAATGAAGTTGTTGATGAAGTCTTACAGAGCTACGAAGGGCAGATCAAAAAGAAATCAATCCAGATCAGGAAAGACATGCCTGGGTCAATCGAAAATGTATGGTGCGACCGACTCCGCCTGATCCAGATACTTTCAAATCTTGTTTCAAATGCTGTCAAGTATACGCCGGATGGGGGTGAGGTAGAAATTGGTGCTGAACAAACCCCAAATGAATGGGATCAAGAAGGCGCGGCTGAAGTGATCCACTTTTGGGTGAAAGATACAGGTTATGGGATCCCTCTTGAAGATCAGGCGCATCTATTCGAAAAATTCTATCGGGGTACTGGCGCCCACCTTCAAAATATTGCCGGGACCGGTTTAGGTTTGCGAATCTCCAGAAGCCTGACTGAGATGATGGGTGGGAAAATCTGGTTTTCGAGCAAACCCGGGAGCGGATCAATTTTCCACTTCACAATTCCGATATAAATCATCTCAGCGATTTTTGGCATGGGTTTCGGGTCTTTCAGCATTTAAGGAAAGTAGATAACAAAATGAAAAAAAGACCCACCATCATTGCGAAACAAAGCTAAAGTTTGGTGTAATAAAAAATCCCCTCATACTCGGAGGGGATTTTCGGAGGAGAGAAAGTTGGTAAGGCAACACCATCAACCCATTTCGACTTCCGGTAAATTTTCTTTGATTTGTTCCGGGGATATATCCAACGTATCGTCTATCAGATGACCTTGCAGATAAGAATCATAAGCCGAAAGATCCAACAGGCCATGGCCTGATAGATTGAACAGAATAACACGAGGTTCGCTTTTGGCCTTCGCATCGAGGGCCTCATCTATGGCAGCCCGAATAGCATGTGCGGACTCCGGTGCGGGGATAATGCCCTCAGTCTGAGCGAACTGGATAGCAGCCTGAAAGGTTTCTGGCTGGGGCACTGCAACGGCATCAATGTAACCGGCGTCGTATAAGGCACAAATTTGGGGCGACATGCCATGGTAGCGTAAACCACCCGCATGGATAGGCGCTGGCACGAAATCATGGCCCAGGGTATACATTTTCACAATCGGGGCCATTTTTGCTGTATCACCATAGTCAAAGGCATAAACACCCTTCGTCAAAGTGGGTGTTGCCCTTGGTTCAACGGCTACCAGGCGTGTACTCTTCCCATTTTTAAGATTCTCCCGCAGGAAGGGGAAGGCGATCCCGCCAAAGTTCGAACCACCCCCCACACAACCGATGACCACATCCGGGTATTCATCGGCCAAATCCATCTGCTTGAGCGATTCCTCGCCAATTACGGATTGATGCAAGAGGACATGATTTAACACCGAGCCCAGGCTATATTTTTTCGCCCCACCCGAACTGGCAGCAACCTCTACAGCCTCTGATATAGCAATACCCAATGAACCGGGATTATCGGGATTCTCAGCCAGCAGTTGTTGTCCATAGATTGTGCGGTCAGTGGGGCTGGCATAAACATCCGCACCATAGCTCTGCATGATGATCCGGCGATATGGTTTTTGCTCATAAGAGACTTTGACCATGTAAACTTCCAGGTCCATGTCAAAGAAATTGCAGGCCATCGCCAGGGCCGAACCCCATTGACCAGCGCCAGTTTCTGTTGTCAGCGCTTTAGTCCCGTCTGCTTTGTTGTAGAAGGCCTGGGCCACAGCGGTATTGGTCTTATGGCTCCCTGAAATCGATGCGCCTTCGTTTTTGTAATAAATGTGTGCAGGCGTATCCAGGAGCTTTTCCAGCCTGTGGGCACGAATTAATGGGGTAGGACGCCAGAGTTTATAGATTTCACGCACTTCTTCGGGGATATCAATATATCGATCGGTGCTGACTTCCTGCATAATCAGCGACATGGGAAACAACACACTCAGAAAATCTGGTGTGACCGGTTCCTTTGTTTTGGGGTTCAGCACCGGTGCCGGATCGACTGGCATATCGGCATTGACGTTATACCATTGCCTTGGTAAATCATGCTCGCTCAATAAATATTTGTACTTTTCTTCAGACATTGTTAACCTCCAGGTTTTCTAATGATTGACAGTTCGCCAGAGTAAGGGGTGATCGGCAACAAAAAAACGTCCATCCCAGATTGGGACGAACGTTATTTCCAGTCCGTGGTGCCACCCAGCTTAGGCAAGCGTTTTAATCAAAAAACCCGTTGGTGTTGCAACGGGGATTAATGCCAGCCTCACTCATTACTCAGGTACGGCAGATGGTCTGCAGATACCTTGCACCTTGATAACGGTGGTGTATCCGTTTGAAGCTAGTCGTTTCCTTTCGCTTCAAAAACTCCGAGGGCCATTCAACACCGGCGTGTGTGCAGCTTCTCAACAACTGCTGCTCTCTGTGACACCGTGTCAGCGTTTACTCTTCCTCATCACAGTTTTATTTTATGATGTTGTTATGATTATTATAAGGAAGGTACATAATTTGTCAAGGGTTCTGGCTCATTTACCAATGAAACTTACAACAGATATAAGATAAATTCACTTTGTTGCGACCTGGCAAGAGACTGTGACATTCTTCACAGCCTTTTGTGTCCAAACTATAGCGGCCACAACCAGAGCAAGATCGGCACCGTTACAATCGTAATTAATATTTCCAGTGGAAGCCCCAAGCGCCAATAGTCGCTAAACTTATAACCGCCTGTTTCAAAAACAAGGACATTTGATTCATGACCAATGGGTGTCAGGAAAGCACAAGCACCGCCAATCGCAACTGCGACAAGGAAGGGGTCGATGGACACACCCAGGCCCTGCGCGATGCTGATCGAAATGGAACCCATCAAAACGACTGCAGCTGTATTGTTGACAATGTCAGAAAGTAACATCGTGACAAATAAAACAATCACGAGCAGAAAAGCAGGCGGAAGAAAATCAGAAATGCGTAAGATCTGGTCTGCAATCAATTGGTCCCCCCCTGATTGCTCCAGTGCTGCTCCCATTGATAACATCGCCCCCAGCAATATGAGGATCGGCCAATCGATATGTGCGTAGGCATCCTTGATCGATAGTAAACCTGCGAGGATCATGGCTACAGCACCCAGGGTCATTGAAAGGGGAACAGAAAAAACGTTCAGGCTGGCCAGCAGAATAGCTGCCAGAAAGATACCCAGGCCTAAAATCAGATTCTTGGGATTCAGATCAATGTCTCTTTCCGGAAGTTTCAACCAGCCCAGTTCATCCAGCCGCTCATCCAATTCATTTACATTCGCCTGAAGTAAAAGGACATCGCTGGGATGAAAACGCGTTCGTCCCAATGATGATCGCAGGTACTCATCAGCTCGTGAGATACCTAATAAATTAATGCCATATCTGTTGCGCAAATTCATATCGATAGCCGAACTTCCGATTGTGGGTGAAGCCGGGCTAACAACCGCTTCAAATGTGTTAACATCCTCCGCCTGAAGATTTTCTCTCAGTTTCTGCCACACGTTGTCTTTATGGTCGTCTTCATTATCTTCCAGATCTTTCGACCCGGTCAGTTCAACATTTGTGTCCTTGACGAATTGTTCAATATACTGGGCTTCTCCGCGGACGAGTAAAATATCATCTTCCTGGATTTTTTCTGAACTGGTTGGTGAAACGATCCTCTCGTCTCCACGCAGGATGATCACCACCCAAATCTCAGCATCGGTGACCTCACTAATAAACCTTAAATATGTTCCCGCCAATTCCGATTCAGGGGTAACTTTGACCTCAGCCACATAATCCGAGATTGGCAGGTCGTTCGCATCCGCATCACTTTTACGGTCCTTAGGGAGCATACGCCAACCAATCAGGGCAATAAAAGCCACCCCGATAATGGCTGTCGCAAACCCAACAGGAGCAAATTCAAACATCCCAAAGGGAACATCCATCTGGTCAGCACGTAACTCTGAGACAACCAGGTTGGTAGGGGTGCCGATCAAGGTAATCAATCCTCCAAAATGAGAACTGAATGCCATGGGTAAAAGATACAATGAAGACGGATGATGACTTCTTCGAGACATCCGGACTGCGACCGGGATAAAAATGGCCAGGGCGGCAATATTATTCATGAAAGCCGATGCAATCACGACCATGCCACACAAGACTATCAGTTGGATTGCCAAATTATCACCGACTTGCGACATCCAACGGGCAATGATATCGATGACCCCGGTATTTTTTAATCCCCTGCTGACAACCAGCACAGCAGCAATAGTGACAACGGCTGGATGGCCAAAACCCGAAAAGGCTTCATCTACACTAATGACCCCGAAGACTGTCAATAATAACATTCCAATCATGGCCACCAGGTCATACCGCCAAAATTGAAAAGCTAACATCAA
>SKPR01000010.1 GCA_007119455.1 Candidatus Brevefilum sp.
CTTTAAGTCCAGAACCAGCAACAACATCAACACCAACATCACCACCGGAACATTGCCAGTCACCGAGCGGGAAACTCAATCAGGCCAACATTTTCAGCGATCACCTGGGGGACGAGCTGCACTTTCTGGTTTATGTCCCACCCTGTTATGACGAACATAAAGAAGAACGGTATCCGGTCCTCTACCTGTTACACGGGCTTTTATTTGATCATTATCAATGGGTGGATTTAGGCCTGGTAACAGAGCTGGATCGTCTGATCGCAGAAAAAACCATCCCGCCTTTTATCGTCGTTTTTCCACAGGAAGCACGATTCAATCCCCCTCAAACATCGACTTTCTCTAATGCTCTGGTGTTTGACCTGATCCCATGGATTGACCTCCATCACCGGACATTGCCAGAAAAAGAATTCCGGGCGCTTGGCGGCCTATCTCGCGGTGCGGCCTGGTCAATCCACATTGGTTTCTCCTATCCTGACCTTTTCAGCCAGGTAGGCGCCCACAGCCTGCCCCTTTTTGAGGCTGACGGGGCCAATCTCAACACCTGGCTGTCCCAGACGCCTGAAGACGACTTGCCCGTTTTCTTCATCGATATCGGCCGCAGCGACCCGGAACGCCAATCGGCTCAACACTTTGCCAACCGCCTGGATGAACATAAAATCCCCCACGATTGGTATCTTTTCACAGGTGGACACAATAATGAATACTGGTCCTCCCATCTGCACATCTATCTGGGCTGGTACACACGTAATTGGTGATGAAAATATTTTAATAATAAAGTAAAATAGAGACAGTCTTCATCACCATTATGAAAGGGAGCATACATGTTTCAACAAATCACAATCGTCGGATATTTAGGCAATGACCCTGTGATGCGCTTTACCCCAAGCGGACAGGCTGTAACCGGGTTTTCTGTCGCTACTTCCCGCCAATACACCGGTAATGACGGGCAGAAGGTCGATGAGACCACCTGGTTCCGGGTCTCGGTCTGGGGTTCACAGGCTGAAGCATGCAACCAGTATCTCAGCAAAGGCCGTCCAGTTCTGGTCGTGGGCCGATTGCGACCCGACCTTCAGACCGGCGGGCCCAGGGTATATAATCGCCAGGACGGCTCGCCTGCCGCATCCTTTGAGGTTAACGCATTAAGTGTTAAGTTCCTCCCTGGCGGCAGGGATTCAGGTTCTTATGAACAGGATTTCGGTGATGAACAAGGAGGAGCTGAAGAAGACGAGATCCCCTTCTAGATCGGAGTAATCATGCCCCAGCAACCCATACCGAATATCGAACTGCCGGATGATCTTGAAACGCAGTACGTCAATTTCGTCCGGATCTCACATACCGCGTCTGAATTTGTTCTGGATTTTTCCCTGCTCCTGCCGGGTGAAAAACATCCTGAAGTGGATTCGCGACTGGTCATGTCCCCCACAGCAGCCAAACTCTTTTTACGGGCCATGACAGAAAACCTCGGTCGTTATGAATCGAAGTTTGGCGAAATTTCCCTTCCCGGTGGACCTTCCCTGGCAGAGGATTTGTTTCGCCCAAACTCACAGGGGGAGGATGATTGATGGTAACCAACCTGGAAGCATTAATGGACCGAATCAGAGAATCCTTTGAACACCAAAACCAGATCCGTGATGAAGCACTGGCCCACAGCCGTCACCTGACCCGGCATGCTGCTCGCGCTATCCGTGCGATCCACCGCGAGGACGAAAACCAGGCCCGTGAAGAGCTTACTCAGGCTGATCAATTGGCACAGGCCCTCGAGAAAGGGTTGTCAGGGCACCCGGATCTGTATTATTCAGGCTATGCCCAGGATGCCCTCAAAGAATATTGTGAAGCCCACCTGACGGTCGCCATTGTCCTCGACCAGGGTTGGCCCACACCGGAAGAGCTTCAGGTGGAATTTGCCACCTATCTAAACGGGCTTTCTGAGGTCATTGGCGAGCTCCGCCGAAGGATAATGGATATCATGCGTAAGGGACATTCCAGGGAAGTTGAACGCCTGCTGGATGTGATGGACGACATTTATGCCCAGCTTGTCACGATGGATTTCCCCGATGCACTCACCTATGGCCTGCGTCGCAGGACAGATATCGCCCGCAGCATCATTGAACGCACACAGGCCGATGTGACCATCAGCTACCGGCAGCAACAACTGGAAAAACGCATAGCTGACCTATCAAAACAACTTTCTGAATCAGATTTGCCCTAAAACCAAAAAAAGGCGCTCAATCCGGGCGCCTTTTTTTTGATAAACGCGTACTGTAACAACTCCCTTAAAAACACCGGTTAGACTCCACCTTTTGTGTTTGTGATGGCTGGATTTTTACATCTTCCAATGTCTTTGCATTTTCTTCAACCTGATACCATAACCGCAATTAAAACCCAATTGAACCTGTCACATTTTTCCCGGATAGGGTAGTCTTACATCCTGAATCATGTTAGACTCATAACGGAGTCACTTATGCAGGATAAGACAAACCCATGGAAACGGCCTGACCCAAGGTCCGTCGATGCCGCAGATGCCGAACCCC
>SKPR01000076.1 GCA_007119455.1 Candidatus Brevefilum sp.
ACTACCCTCGTGACTGAGTCCGATAACAAGTCTCTTGCATCCTGGTACCCTTTGCTGTCAGGCTTTAGCAAAGGAATTTCATCCTCTGTCAGGATAAGAGTATTACAAAATCGTAAGACCATCTGTCGTTCCTCAAAGGGCACATTCCTGATGTGGGGACCCGGATCAAAAAACACCGGAACCCCATTGGCCTGTGCAAATTTCATAGCCGCCATGAACGCATCAGCCAGCCGGGTTTCCTGTAAGGTGTAGCCAAAAGCATGAACGGCATCAGCAGAACGAATGGCGTCCTTCCAGCTCTCCTCAAATATCACCTGAGGACCTTCACCAATACGACCAAGAAAAACATGCCGTCCACGTTTATCCGATAGGGTGAAAACCAGTGTGGTCGTGCCAGATGATTGAACAATGATGTCCCGAGTTTCAATCCCTTTCGTATCAAAGACACCAAGCATCTCTGACCCGTATATGTCTGCACCGACCACGCCTAAAGCGGTCATGTTGGCACCCAGATGACGTCCGGCAATCAGAAAATTACCTGCACCTCCCGGTTCAAACTGCACCCCATGGACAAGTTGATGATCATCTGGCGAAATCGGCAGGGATTTAACACCAATATTAAAATCCACAACGAGGTCACCCATCGAAACAATTTTGCAATTGATCTCAGGAGTCACACGCCCTCCGCCAACCTGTGCATAATCTGATCGATACTGGTCTTTTCTTGGTCCCCGATCGGTGATTGACGTCTTTCATCAAGAAAGGCCAGGACTTCCGGGCGTCCGATCCAGGCCGCCCCATAAACTGTTGTGGCCAGACCACCCAGGGTATTGGCCAGGGTCAGCCCAGCCTCAGGACTGAAACCATGCAAATACCCATAAATCAAACCAGCCGAGAAGGCGTCACCCGCACTGGTGGTGTCAACCACACTGACCGGATAGGCATTGACCTGAACTGATCCCTGGTCCCAACCCAGCAATGCACCTCGAGCACCAAGTTTGATCGCAACCTGATCAAGGCCATATGCCATTAATCCCTCGAGCTGATCAGAAAAATCGCTGAAGCCTGTCAGCAGCTCTGCCTCACGATCGCCGGTAATCAAGATAGAAAGATGCGGTAATACTTTTCGGATCGTTTCAGGTTGCAAGACAACCGGATCAAGACCAGTATCCATGCTGATAGGAATGCCAGAAGCAGATGCCATTTCAAGCAGATGCCAGGCGGTATCGCTTTGTGGTGATTCCAGGAACGCATATCCCGAAAACTGAACCAGGCTGACTTCTTCGAGTAAATCCGGACTCAGATCACCTGGTTGAATGGATAAGTTCGCACCCCGATAGCTAAACATCGTGCGCTCACCATTGGGTATCACCGCAATAAATATCAGGCCGGTCTTTTGCCCGGTTTTGATAACAATACTTTGGCCGTTCACACCACCCTGCCGAAGTTTTTTAAAAACAAAATCTGACCAGAGATCATCGCCCACAGCTGCTATCACTGCAGCAGGCTGACCCAATCGATGCATGACAACAGCGGAATTACAAACCGCCCCGCCCAGATGCATTTCCGTGTGACTGGCATAGGCGTCTCGTCCTGGCTCAGGGATACCTGGAAGGAGAAACACATTATCAACATTGATATCCCCAAAAAACAACACGGATTTGCCAACCATTAACTACGCTGCCTCCATAGCCTGGACTGCTGCAACAAAAGCTGCAACTCGCCGCATATCTTTTTCAACCGGATCACCTGGGATATTGGTATGGGTGTTGGAATCAACACCCCAGGGTTTTACAGTCCGGATGGCATCCTGGACGTTTTCAGCGCTTAGGCCACCTGCCAGGATGACGGGGATGTCCACCAGATCGACGATCCGGCGACTGATATCCCAATCATGCACATGCCCGGTTGCACCTACACCGGGCATATGGGTGATTTTTGTGTCCAATAAAAACAAATCGCTCACAGGGGCGAAGCGTTCAGCCAGGGACAGACTTTCTTCTCCACCCACCGGTAACGCCTTCATCAGGCGGATATTGGGTGCTAACCTTTGCCGTAAATCAGCCATGACGGATTCAGGGACATCCTCCACATCCGTAGATATGTGAATGATATCCGGTTTAACAGCTTCGGCCATTCTCATGATCTCATCAACCTCTGTGGCCATCGTCAGAGCCACAGCTGTCGTCTCTTTCGGTAGCGCAGTCCTCAGGGCAGCCGCTTCACTAAAAGTCAATTCACCGGGCACGAGGTCGTAACGTCCGGCCACAAAACCAATCTGATCAACACCCATTTCTGCTGCAGAAACAGCTTCATCAATAACGGTAAATGCATAAATCTGAATGATCATGTTGGATATACGGCTACCTTTCTGCCAGGAACCCGGGTGACCAGTTTCTCAAGTCTGCCCTCAACCTCCTGCTTGATTTGATCTTTATTAAGGGTTAAGTGTTGTCGGCCTTGCAGCAATATCTGGCCATCACAGATGACCGTATCAACATCCGTAGCAGAGGATGCATAAACCAAATTTGCTGCAATATTAAGGCGGGGGATCTGGGAGGCACGATCCTGGCGGATCAGAACAATATCGGCCAGGTTGCCCGGCTTCAGGTTTCCTAATTCTGAATGGCGGCATACATTCGCCCCACCAAGAAAGGCTATGCGAAGGATATCATCCAGGGGCATTGATCGCGCATCTCCCTCGACAATCTTCTGTGTCAACCCCATGAGCCGCATCTGCTCATAGAGATCCAGTGTGCTGTTACTGGCTGCGCCATCACTGGCCAGGCCAATCGGAATTTGATTGTCCAGATACGGTTGCAGTGAACCCAGCTCCAACCCTGCACGCATATAAGTCTTTGGCGCATGACCTATCCCGGCGGGATGATTGCGCAAAAGCACAAGATCTTCTTCTTCAGGAAACAGGCAATGTGCCAGGATTGTGGGTCTTTCGAGTATCCCGGTTTCTTCCAACAACCTGATCGGTGTCATCCCATATTTTTGCCGGGATAAGGCAACCTGCTCCTTTGTCTCAGAAACATGCAGGTGAATACCGACATCTAATTCCACAGCTTTTTGTGCGCAGGTTTTTAAAAATTCTGGGCCACATAAATAGGGAGAATGTGGGCCAAGCCACGTCCGGATGCGGTCATTCGCCTGGCCCTGCCAGCGCGTGATAAACGCTGTGGTTTCATCCAGTTTCTCCAACCCTTCATGCTCAAACACCGCCCAGGCCAGGTCACCGCGAATCCCTGATTTCTGAATGGCTTCAGCTACAGAGTCCATAAAAAAATAGTGATCGGCCACACAGGTAATTCCTGCTTCAATCATCTCAGCAATGCCCAGCATTGCGCCCCAATAAACATCCTCGGGAGTCAGGTTGGATTCCATGGGAAATATGTAGTCATTGAACCATTCTTCCAGGGGAACATCTTCTGCCACACCACGAAACAGTACCATTGGCACATGGGCATGGGTGTTGATCATCCCGGGCACAGCTAACATTCCACCAGCATCTATCACCTTGATGTCTGGATTTGACTGCCATTCTCCGGTTGGGTAGATGGCCTCTATCCGATTTTCTTCAACCCGAATGTTGTGATGAATTAAGAATTCAGGCTGACCGTTATTAAATTGCAAGACATCACAATCTCTGACCAGTAATCCTGCCATGGATCAATTATTCCTTTTTATTGCAATTTGATATAAGCCCGTCGTGAGGGTATCAAAATCTAGCCAGGTGTTAGCGTTTCTTAATGTTTGGATATGTTGTGGGTCAAATGCCTGGATTCCTTTCCAGGCGCCAGCCACCGCACAAGCCATGGCAGCAACTGTATCCGCATCACCGGAGAGGGCTGCAGCATAAATTGCTGTTAGTTCCGGGTCACCCTCTGCAAGAACCAAAATACCAAAAGCAGCAGGAACCGATTCGCTCATGGCCAGTGATGTACCAACCAAATCGTACACATCCTGCAGACGCTCACGAACCGGCTTATCACTTGACACCAGGTCAACAGCCAATTCAATCCGGCGTGGGATAGAAGCACCCAGCCATGTGTAACCATGTTGGCGACCGGCTTTCCCAGCTTCAATGCCGGCCTGAACGATATCTTCCAATGTGCTGCCTTCAGAAAGTGCGCGGGCAATTGCGCCGGCAATAGCTGCAGCTCCGGAAATGGCCACATCGGTGTTATGACTGGGAATACAGGATATTGCAGCGTCATGAACAGCCTGATCCATATTTCCGGGGTTGATTAAACCGATAGGCGACACCCGCATAGCTGCACCATTGGTGTCACCAAACCGTCCAACCTCATTGAGATTATCCCCACGCATGATAGCCTGGATCGCACGGCGGCTCGAGGGACCAACGTAAGGGCTTTCGTCTCCACCAATCCGCCGGTACCAGTTAACCAAAGCTTTCCCAATACCTTCAGCCGTAACTGACCCTTCCGCAATAATTACCTCGGCAATCGCAGCAGCCTGCTCGGTATCATCCGTAACCTGGCCGGCTTTCAAGCTGTGATGAACAGGATGCGTGTCAGGTCCATCCAAAAATCGTTCAATGTAACCGCCGTAATAATCCCAGGTTTGCTGTGGGTAGAGGAGTGCTGGCATAGCCCAGGCATCACCAAAAGCCTGGCCAAAAAAACCGCCTACAATCTTATCTTTTAATGAGATCATAAACCGCCACCAGAACCCATTTCAGCCTGCTGCTGTTCATAGAATTTCCTCTGCCGGTCACGTTTAATCGCCTGTTCACGCAGGTTATAAATCACAAGAGCCAGAATTGTGACGACATAAGGGATGGTCTGCACAAGTTGGGAGGGAACCCTGAGCGATCCAAGCTGGTGTGAAAGCGCATCAGCAAAACCAAATAAGATTGCTGCTGCCAAGGTCCCCCAGGGCTTTCTTCCACCCAGATAGACGGCTGCCAGGGCGATAAAGCCGCGCCCGGCGGTCATTTCCCTCTGGAAAAACGACAGGTAAGCCATTGACATGGTCAGACCACCAAATGATGCCAGGAAACCAGAAATCAATAAGGCGATCATCCGGGTTCGGTTAACATTAATGCCCATTGTTTCAGCAGCATCTGGGTTCTCACCAACCGCCCGAAGATGGCTGCCCCAAGGGGTCCGGTAAAGATACACTGCTACCAGCCAGGTGAGCAGGAAGGCAATCCACACAAAAACATGTTGTCCGCTGATAACTCGACCAATAAAGGGGATGTCCTGAATAAAAGGTAGATGAATATTCGGTACGGTCCCGCTGGCCAGAGATTGTGAATTACCCTTGTCACCCGTCAGCACAAATAACAGGAATATTGTCCCACCGGTAGCAAGGATGTTAATGGCAATCCCCGCCAGGATGATATCTGTTTTCATATGAAGATGGAACCATCCCAGGACATATGAAATCAGGATACCGCTGATGACCCCAGCAATCACCCCCAGACCCACACTACCTGAATATGCTGAAACGATCACACCCGTAAAAGCAGAGACCAGCATGATCCCTTCCAGGGCGATATTAATGGCACCAGAAAGATCAGTTATCAAACCGCCAAGCGCTGGCAAAATAAGAGGTGTGCTGATCCGTAAGACACTGGCTAAAAAAGCTGCACTAAAAATACTTCGAAGAACGACATCAAATGACATTTTATCCTCCTTCCTCGAGGGCAGGTTTTTCTGAGTTCATTGAGAGATTATTATTAGCCCTGGCTGCATTCACACGCTGCTGGATGATGGGCAGAACACGTTCAGCTGTCACCAAGAGGATAATGATCGCCTGAATCACCAGAACCATCTCCCGGGAGACATCGCTGGTACGTTCCATAATATCCGCACCTGCCCGTAAATAACCGTAAGCCAGCGCCGCAAACGGAACAGCAATCGGGTTGTTCCGAGCTAGCAAGGCCACAACAATGCCCTCAAAAGCAATTCCGATGGTAATGTTCGCAATCAATTTCTCATGGATGCCCATCCCCAGATGCGCACCTGCCAAACCGGAAACAATGCCGCTGACAGCAAAAGCAAGCACAATCGTTTTCTTGGTATTAATGCCGCCATAACTTGCAAATTTGCTGTTTGCACCCAGCATTCGTAATTCGTAACCATATGGTGTCCGGTACATCACATACCAGGTCAGGATCACAACAGCGATTGCTATATAGAGCATTATCGTGATATTCGCCCGCCGTGAGAAAAGTTCATAAGCTTCTGCCAGGAAAGGCACATTCGGAATAAAGGTTGGTAAAATGCCTTCCTTTGGGAAAAAATCCGAAGCATTATAACCGGCGCCCTCCGGCTTGATATGGAAGATCAGAAAATAATCATACAGCCGTAAGGCAATGGCATTCAACATCAACGTGGATACGATTTCGTTGGCATTCAAATGCGCTTTGAGATAACCAGGTAAGGCCCCAAACAGGTATCCCACAACCATTGCTGCAATCAGTGCCAATGGAATTCTGAGAATTGCTGGTAGTGGCACAAAGAGTGAAATCGAACCGGAAACAAGAGCACCAAGAAGCATCTGACCTTCCTGGCCTAAACTGAATAAATTGGCTTTAAAAACCAACGCTACAGACAATCCCAACAAGGTCAACGTGATTGTTTCTTTGATCCATTCACCGGTTCGGTTAATCCGTGTAAGCGGACCAGTCAAGAAAGCCTGATATGCGCCTACCGGGTCATCACTAACCAGGAGGGTGATGATAAAACCTAAACCAAGTGAAATGGTGATCGCCAATAAAATTCTTAAAAACTCTCGGACAAAAGGCTTCATATAGAGTTTACGGATCATAACAACACCTCCATCTCTTCTGCTGGCTGTTTCTTGATACCCAGCATGTAGAGCCCTAGTTCTTCCTCCCCTAAAGATTCAGCATCTGGGAACACACCAGTGATTTCTCCTTCATAAACAGCAATGATCCGGTCAGATAGGCTCATTACCTCGCCCAGATCGGCCGACACCAGTAATACCGCAGTTCCTTCGGTGCGCTTTTGAACTAGCTGCTCCCTGACAAACTCAGTGGCACCCACATCAATACCACGGGTTGGCTGGGCAGCGATTAGAAGCTCCGGGTCAGAGGTGAATTCTCTGGCAACGATCACCTTTTGCATATTGCCACCTGAAAGCGAGGCTACAGGCAAATCCCCATCAGGGGTCAGAATGCCATATTCTTTAATGCTCTGAGCACCGAAGTCTCGCACAGTTTTATAATCGATCGAGGTCCCTTTGCGAAATGGTGATCGGAAATAGCGATCAACGATCAGGTTTTCATTAATTGAAGCCTCAAGTGCAAGTCCGTTGGTCAACCGGTCTTCGGGGATATGGCTAACTTTTGCCATCCGTACTTCACGCGGTGTTTTATTAAGAACCGGGTTTCCATTGACCAATGCATCCCCAGATGTAGCCGGACGCAGACCGGTTAATATCTCAACGAGTTCAGTCTGGCCATTGCCTTCAACACCGGCAATCCCCAGGATCTCACCTGCATAGATATTGAATGAAACATTGTTCAGAACTCGCCGACCGGTCTCATCAACATAGGAAAGATTCTGAACTTCCATCACTTTACGGCCACGTTCTGAAGGAGGTTTATCAACACGCATGAGCACTTCTCGCCCAACCATCATACGAGCCAGACTTTCGCGGGTGGCTTCTTCTGTCGGCAATGTGCCAATCGCTTTCCCTTTGCGCATGACTGTGACCCTGTCCGATACTTCTTTTACCTCACGGAGTTTATGGGTGATAAATACAACCGTTTTCCCCTGGTCAACAAGTTTACGAATAGCTGAGAATAATTCCTGAGTTTCCTGGGGCGTCAAAACAGCCGTTGGCTCGTCAAGGATCAGGATGTTGGCACCCCTGTACAGTGCTTTTAAAATTTCAACACGCTGTCGCATTCCGACATTAATCGTATCAACAATCGCTTCTGGGTCCACTCTCAAACCATATTGCTGGGAGATCTGAAGCGTCTCATCAATCGCCTGCCGTTTCTTAAGCAAGCCATTTTTAGTTGGTTCCTGTCCCAGAACAATATTCTCTGCTACGGTAAAAGAAGGTACCAACATAAAATTTTGATGAACCATTCCGATGCCGGCATCAATTGCATCCCGTGAGGAATTGAAATGGCGTTCTACCCCTTCAACAAAAACCTTGCCTTCAGTGGGCTTCTCCATTCCATAAATAATTTTCATCAAGGTTGATTTACCAGCACCATTTTCACCAACAAGTGCATGGATTTCACCAGCGTTGACGGAAAAATCGACACCTTTATTGGCCATCACGCCGTTGGGATAAATTTTATAAATATCTTTTAACTCAATGATTGGCGGCACGCATACCTCCATTAAATAACCAGCAGGAGGTTTCCCCCCTGCTGGCATTGCTTCATCTAGTGATTCTAGTTAAAAACGGTATCCACCACGATATTACCATCAAGCAGGTCCTGTTCAACCTGTTCAATGGTTTCTTTGACCTCATCCGGGGTTATCCGCTCGTAGTATTCATTCCTTGCCAGACCAACACCGCCCTCAGCGACACCGAGGAATTCAGCTTCACCAAACGGTAATGTACCTTCGATAAACATCGACATGGCGCGGTAGAGGCTGTTATCCACATTCTTGAGCATGGATGTCGGGATATGCTCAGCCTGGTCAGGGTCAGTTTCAGCAATGATGACGGCCTGATCGGAGTCAACACCAATTGCGAAGGTGTCCATTTCCTGAGCTGCCTGGAAAACACCAACACCGGTGCCACCAGCAACCTGGAAGACAAAATCAGCACCCTGTTGATACATTGCCAGCGCCAGCTCTTTACCTCGAGCCGGGTCGTTCCAACCACCAGCATATTGCACGATCACACTTTCGACGCCATGTTCTCGGGCACCCTGTTCATAACCGACAATAAAGTCGTTGATGACCGGGATATCCTGTCCACCGACAACGCCCACGACACCTGTCTCGCTCATCAAACCGACATAAACGCCAGCCAGATATGAGCCTTCATTCTGCTTGTAAAGCACAGAATAGACATTATCCAGGTTCCCGAGGTCGTAATCAACGGATACATCATAGATGATGAAGTACTTGTCGGGATATTGGGGAGCCACTCTCTCAAGAAACTCCGACATCTGGAAGGTGCCAAGGATCATGACATCATATTCTTCATTGGCAGCAGCATCTTCCAAGGCTGCCTGCCAGCGAGCGGGGTCAATCCCTGCTTCGATGGTGTTAACCTGTACCTGGGGAAAATCATCCACTACCCAGCGCAAACCACGATCGGCTGAATCGAAGAATGATTTATCACCAAGCACACCGTTCACAAGATGCACCACTCGAATTACATCTTCATCTTCATCAACGGGGTCAGCTGGCGCAGCAGGTGCGCATGCAACGAGCACCATGCTCACAAGTAAGACAAAACTAAACAGCACTAACAATTTTTGCTTCATTTTAGAATACTCCTCCTAAAACAGATTGGTTGGTAACAAAACTTCATACGCTCACTTCTACAACTTTTTTATTTTTCTCTATCGTTCAGCTCCTTTCTTTTTACGATCCTGTCAGGATCAGGTAATTATATGACGAATAATCGAAAATTACCGATTAAATAGGTATGTGACTCTCCAGATGTTCTTTTGGATAGTTACAGTATTTATGATCATATCAACTCTAACTTTATCGAATAAATCGCCCGGAATATGTTCGATTTGACGATCACAAAACCCTTTCTCTGATGATGTCAATCATGATTTCAATTAATCTTTCAAGATCATAAACATCTGCAAGTTCTACAGCTGAATGATGATATCGAATCG
>SKPR01000231.1 GCA_007119455.1 Candidatus Brevefilum sp.
CCTCTTCCTCATCCATAGGCGTGGCATAATCGGTGAGCATGGTCGTGGCCATGGCCCCGGTCGCCCAGCCAAATTTGATCCACTGTGATGGGGGCCAACCACGCAGGATGGCATACAGCATACCACCAACAAACCCATCACCCCCACCGATTCGATCCATAACAGTAATGGGACGCAGGGCTTCTAAGTACCAGACGTCATCCACCAGCATGAGGGCACCCCAATTATGCAGGTTGGCATTTTCGACCTCACGTAAGGTGGTGGTAAAGACCGAAACCTTTGGGTAAGTTTCCCCTGCTCGTGAGATCATGCCTTTGAAGCTCTCGATTTTCTGATCTATCTCGCTTCCACCCGTTTCCGGCCCTTCTATGCCCAGAGCAAGCTGGAAGTCCTCTTCGTTCCCGATCAAAATATCCGATAAACCGGCCAATTCCTGAAAGAGAGCACTCAATGCATCCGTCCTACCCTCCCAGAAGCTGGCCCTGTAGTTCAGATCAAAGGAAATGACTGTACCATGTTGCTTTGCAGCCCGGGCCACTTCGAGACAACACTGCCCGGTCTCATCAGATAAGGCCGCAATCAAGCCTGATAGATGCAGTGCCCGACATCCCTCTAATCCGAATATACGTTCAAGGTCAAAATCTTCCGCTGTGATTGAACGACCCACCTCTCCCGCCCGGTCATTGAACACCCGCGGCCCACGCCGTCCGAAACCGCTGTCGGCGATGTTGAACTGATGCCGGTAACCCCAGGGTCCGCCTTTATCGACATCGGGGCCTTCGTAGGCAATATTTCGGCGGCGGAGCTCGGCCTTGATAAACTCGGCAATGGCATTATCCCTGACAAAGCGGGTCAGAATCTTAGTTTTTAAGCCCAGGGAGGCGCTGATATTGAGTACATTGGTCTCGGCGCTGGTGGCGTGCATTTCGTACAGGTTGGCCACATGTACCGGCTGACGGTTAAAGGGCGTGATCCGCACACCCATGCTGGTGAGGGATAAGAGATCGATGGCGTCGTTGTCAAACATTTTTAACATACGGTTTCTCCCTTAGTTTTCCGATTAAGCGGCACGAAACGTCTTGAAAGGCATCCAAAGAGCACCGTGAAATCTTCAAGATGAACAGACAATCAAGTTGATAACAATTATAATCTTAAGGCTGATTGATGGATTAGCAATTGATAATAATTCTCCCCATTAACCACACAATGGGCGGAACAGGACTCGAACCTGCGACCTCTTCTGTGTAAGAGAAGCGCTCTAACCAACTGAGCTATCCGCCCGACGAGACCATTATACCGCGCTTGCTATTAAATGGTATATTTCTTTTATGAAAATCTTGCGCTTCCAGACCCCTGATCGCAGCCCGCGCTACGGCTGGCTGTATGAAGATATGGTCGGCGAAATCGACGGCGATCCCTTCAGTGCCTACCGCCGGCTTGACCCTGACATCCCCATCGAATCCGTCAAACTCCTGCCTCCCGTGAAGCCCGGCAAAATCGTATGTGTGGGCCGGAATTACGAAGCCCATGCCCAGGAGCACGGGGTTCAGGTCGGTGATATCCCGGTTTTGTTTTTTAAGCCAGGCACCAGCCTGGTTGGCCCGGGCGATCCGATCGTGCTGCCACCCCAATCCAACCAGGTGCAGCACGAAGCCGAGCTGGCCGTGGTGATCGGCCGCACTGGCCGCTGGATCCAATCGGAAGAAGCTATGGAACATGTTTTTGGCTACACCATCGCTAATGACGTCACCGCCCGCGACCTCCAGCGCAGGGACACACAATGGACGCGTGGTAAGGGTTTCGATACCTTCTGCCCCCTTGGCCCCTGGATCGAGACCGACTATGACCCAACCGACGTCCTGATCACGTGCCATGTGGGCGAAGCGCTGCGCCAGATGGCCTCCACCCGTGATATGGTTTTCACGATCCCCCGTTTGATCGTCTTCATCTCATCGATCATGACCCTCGAGCCAGGTGACATAATCCTGACGGGCACCCCAGCTGGTGTGGGCGACCTGGTGACCGGGGCCAACGTTTCGATCACTATTGAAGGATTGGGTACCCTGGTCAACCCGGTAATCGCCGAAGGCGAATGAGTTTCGATTGACAATCTTCATTTGTCTGGTTTAATTAAGACCATGAGTGTCGGAATATTATCATTATCCATCCACCTGCCCGACTGCCATTCGCTCAAAGCCAAACGGCGGTTGGTGAAACCGATCCTGGCGCGTCTCCATAAGGAATTCAATATCTCTGTCATTGAGTACGACCACCACGATCTGTGGCAATCCTGCGAGCTGATGATTACCTGCGCCGCCAGTGAGGGCAGCCAGGCAGAAAAGACCCTCCACAACGTTATCCGTTTTTACGAAAGCCACTGGCCGGATCTGCCACTGATGGGCGAAAATATCGAAATCATCATTTAAAAAGAACATTATCTAAAAGGACGACTATGGATTTAGGATTAACTGGAAAAATCGCCCTGCTGACCGGCGCAAGCCGCGGCCTGGGTCTTGCTA
>SKPR01000157.1 GCA_007119455.1 Candidatus Brevefilum sp.
TGTTGCAGCAGAAGGTCATAACCAGGGTATTGCGGATCTGTCCGCTGAATACAGGAATACAGGTATTAAAAATCTTGAAAAAGTTGTGGATTATTTCAGGCATTATGATGTAGCTTTCGTTGTGATTGGGCCTGAAGCAACACTGATGCATGGCGTGGTTGATCTGTTGCGCAAAGCCGGCCTTCCTGCGGTAGGACCCACCCAAAAACAGGCTCGCCTTGAAGGCGATAAATCGTTTATGCGAAATCTTTTACGTGACCAGGTTGGATGGGGATCACCTGCCTGGGAAACGGTTACTTCACTGGACGAAGCCAGGAAATTCTTAAATGATGTCGGGCAGATCGTGGTCAAACCTTTGGGGTTAACCGGCGGCAAAGGTGTCAGGGTGATGGGGATCCAGCTTGACAGTCAGGATGATACCCTCGCCTATATTCAACAGTTGATTGAATCGGATGGCAGTGTCTTATTAGAGGAATGTGTTAATGGTGAAGAATTTTCCCGGATGGCTTTTGTTTCTGATGGCGTATTGCTGCCCGTACCGTTGATGCAGGATTTTAAATATGCCTATGATGGTGATCAGGGAATGATGACCGGCGGGATGGGGGCTTACAGTGCTTCAGACGGCAGCCTGCCGTTTGTCACTCAAACAGATATCCAACAGGCGGACCGCCTGCTCAAGGATGTGGTGCAGGCGCTTGAAAACCTCACGGCTGAGTCCTACAGGGGTTTCTTATATGGACAGTTCATGGTTACCCGGGATGGTATTCGATTAATCGAGTTCAATGTCCGGTTGGGTGATCCAGAAGCGCTCAATCTGATGGCCGTTTTATCGAGTGACCCGGCTTCACTGTTTCATGACATTGCCAAAGGCACGTTGGAGAATAACAGCGTTCAATTTTTTGAACAGGCATCCGTTTCAAAATACCTTGTGCCTGATGTCTACCCCGAAAAACTACTAAATCCCCTACGATTTTCATTTGACGAGCGTGCAGCAATTGACGCGGGGCTGTCGGTCATCCATGGTTCTGTGGAAAAGACCGGCCAAAACGAATGGCTTGCTCTGGGCTCCCGTACATTGGGCCTTGTCGGGTTGGGTGCTGATCCGGCTAGCATTTCAGACAAAATCGAGGCATTTTTAATGAGGAATCCGATCACTGGTCTACGCCATCGCCGTGACGTTGGAGATGACGAGATCATCGCCAATAAAATCCAGAAAATGAAAGTGATCCGCGATGGCCATTAAGCTCCAGGAACAAGATTTTGATTTAATTAAATCCCTGGTTACCACACCTGGATTACCGGGTCGTGAAGCTCTGATCACTGAAAAGATCAGCCAGGCAATCCCATCCTCCGATTGGGAGATTAATCAGGATCCGGTCGGGAACTTAACGGCAAGAAAATCCGGCCAGGGCAAAAAGCTCCTCTTTATTGCCCATATGGATGAGGTTGGTCTGATCGTCAGACGCATCACCGATGATGGTTTTCTTAAAGTTGAGCGGTTAGGCGGCATCGGTGTTCATGTTTTACCAGGCAGCTCAATGGAATTATGGACCAGCAAAGGTAAATCATTAGAGGCACTGGTTGGTGCACCATCGGCCCACCTGGTGAACGGTCGTTCACAGGATATTGAAATCGAAGACCTGTATATTGATATCGGCGCCCATTCAAAAGAAGAAGCCAGGGCGCTTGGTGTCAACATCGGTGATGGATTGACCTGGAAGTCCGATCTGCAATTGTTGAATGGTACAAGAATCAGAGGTAAAGCGCTGGACGATAGGCTGGGTTGTTTTGCCCTGATCAAAGTGGCTACGTTATTAGGTGATATCGAACAGGATTACGATATCATGGTGGCCTTTGTTGTTCAAGAGGAGGCCATGCTGCTGGAAGCAGCTCCAATCGTGCGTGTGTTTGAGCCAGACATTGTCATCGGGGTTGATGGCACGTTGCCATTTGACACGCCGGATATCGATGAGCCGCAAAGTGACTTATTCCTGGGTAAAGGCCCATGTATTAAATTAATGGATGCGATTCGCGGGAAAATCGCTTATCTTCCAAGCTGGGATTTGACCAGGACCATCATCCGTTACATGGATGAATCCGGCTTCGTCTACCAACCAGAGGTCGTTATTGGGCTTTCCACAGCAGTGAGCCTGGTTCCATTTATGAATTCAGGCGTCAAAACCGCCTGTTTTTCTCTGCCGATTCGATATCATCATTCAGCTGTAGAACTTGCAGATGTTAATGATCTTGAAAGATTAATTGAAATCATGATTGACCTTATCAGAGAAAGGGTTTTGTGATCGGCAAATTGCACATAATCCGGGTGATTTAGTCGATAAAGATAGAGTTGATATGATCATAAATACTGTAACTATCCAAAAAAAACATCTGGTGAGTCACATACCTATTAAATCTGTGATTTTCGATTATTCGTCATATAATTACCTGATCCTGAAAGGATCATAAAAAGAAAGGAGCTGAACGGAAGCGTAAAATAAAAAAGTTGTAGAA
>SKPR01000178.1 GCA_007119455.1 Candidatus Brevefilum sp.
ACGTTTTAGCGGATGACCTTTTGAGCGCTGAAGCATTGCTGGAATCAATGTCACCCGAAGAGCGGGTAGGGCAACTTTTTTTGGTGACCTTCAATGGCACTGAGGTCGAAGAAGGCACAGAAATTTATGAGTTGATCACCCGCTATCATGTGGGAGGTGTGGTGCTGCTGGCTGAAAATGATAATTTCACCTACGAGGACACCGTCGTGGAAACCCAGCAGATGATCGAATCCCTTCAACAGCTTGAGTGGGAATCATCAAGCAATCCCCAACTGATTGAGGATCTGGGACTCAACTTCACACCAGCCTATGTACCCCTTTTTATTGGAACGAAGCAAATAGGTAATGGTTTCCCTGGTGATCAGATCCTGAGGGAGATGACCCCGTTGCCTTCACAAATGGCCATTGGCGCAAGCTGGGAGCTTGACCTGGCTAATGATGTGGGTGAAGTCCTGGGTACTGAATTAAACGCCCTGGGGGTTAATCTTTATCTTGGACCAAATCTTGATGTTCTGGAAACAGCCAATAGCCAGGCTGCCAATTCATTGGGCGTCAACACCTTTGGTGGTGATCCTTTCTGGGTGGGCGAGATGGGCAAAGCCTTTATCCGTGGGTTACGCCAGGGGAGTGATAACCGCATCCTGGTTGTTGCTCAGAATTTCCCGGGAACCGGGAATTCCGATCGTGCACCCGAACATGAGGTTGCAACAGTGCGTAAATCCCTGGAGCAACTCAAGCAGATTGAGCTGGCACCTTATTTTGCGGTCACAACGCCACCTGTGGGCGATCCGGGGCGTGTGGATGCTGTGATGGTCTCGCACATTCGTTATCAGGGATTTCAGGGAAATATCAGGGCCACGACCCGGCCGATCAGTTTTGATTCCAATGCCCTGCAGCAAATCATGTCCCTTTCTCAATTTGCCACCTGGCGTGAAAATGGCGGTTTAATCATCAGTGATAACCTGGGCAGCGGTGCCGTACAGCGGTTTTTTGATCCGAATGATACGAATTTCGAAGCCAGGCAAATTGTTCGAAATGCATTTCTGGCCGGCAATGATATGCTTTATTTTGATGATATGGTTGCCACAGGCGATCCGGATACTTTTACGACGTTAACGTCAACGATCGAATTCTTTGTCCAGAAGTACCGTGAAGACTCAGCTTTTGCCAGGCGGGTGGATTCATCTGTGCTGAGAATCCTTTCAGCAAAGCAACAACTGTTTGGTGAGTTTAGGATTGATCAAGTTCTGCAAAGACAAAACCAAATTGACCAAATTGGTGAGGGCCACGGTGTAACATCGGATGTCGCCCAGCGTGCGGTGACCCTCATCAGTCCCACCGCGCAGGAATTGGATGCATTTCTCCCTTCACCCCCACGCTGGTATGAAGATGTCGTAATCTTCACCGATTCAAGAACCGTATACCAATGCAGTTACTGCCCACCGTCCAGTGATATCAGTCCAATGGCATTGTCCAGTTCATTGATCAGCCTTTATGGCCCCCAGGCTGGCGGGCAACTCCTGCAGCACCGGCTTTCATCATTTTCTTTCAAGCAATTAACCGAGTTTTTGGACAATGTCGAATCAGAAACATCGGAAACGATTTTAACAAGTTTAAGGACCGCAGAATGGGTTGTTTTCAATACCCAGAATATTGACCCTGATTTCCCTGATTCATTTGCACTGCAACGGATCCTGGCTAACCGGTCTGATCTTCTGGCAGGGAAAAATGTGGTTGTTTTTGCGCTTGACTCACCCACTTACCTGGACGCCACCAATATCTCAAAAGTCACAGCTTATTATGCGCTTTACAGTAAAACACCCGCTTTTCTGGAAATGGCGGCCAGGGTTTTGATGCAAGAAGTTGATCCACCCGGTGCTCTGCCGGTGTCTTTGAATGCGGTGGGTTATGATTTGATCTGGATGACCTCGCCCGATCCAAACCAGGTGATCAGGCTGGAGCTTGTGCTTCCTGAGGAAGAAGAACTTGAGGAAGAAAATGGAGAGCAGGACCAAACACCTACCCCGGCACTGACTCCAGAGCCAACGGCAATGCCGAGTTTTAATATCGGAGACACCATAACCATTCGAACCGGGCAAATTTATGACCATAATCAAAACATTGTCCCGGACGGCACGATTGTGAGATTTAATTTCCGGATCTCCGGGGAGCCGGGGATAAACCAGCTATTTGAAACAACCACAACCGGTGGTGTGGCCTTTTTCAATTACCGGATTGAAGCTGCTGGCGGGCTTGAAATCAATGCAACCAGCGAACCAGCCAATCAGTCAGAGACCTTACAAATCAATATCTCATCGGAGGGGGTGACATCCATCATTGCTTTCACACCGACTCCGGAAATCTCACCAACGCCGACTGAAACCCCGGTGCCCACGGCAACAGAACAAGCCGTTCCCACACCAATCCCTACCCCGATTCGCAGTAGTTTTCCCACAGTGGGAGAATGGGCTTTGGGTATTATCGTGATGGGCGTGGGTGGTGCTATGACTTTTTTGGTTGGTTATTTCTGGTGGGGGAATACACGCTGGGGAATACGGTCGTTCTTATGTGCGCTGATTGGGGGTTTACTCTCTTATTCGTATCTGAACCTGGGTGGTGAAGGAACCCAATCCTGGATCATTGAGTCTGGCACATTATTTGTCATTGAAGTAATTGTCGCCGGCATGTTGATCGGGTGGATTGGTGCCCTGATCTGGTGGATGAGGACGGAAGGCCGTATTCCATTAGGCAGTCAACGGTAGTCCTGAACTTGAGTCAAACTTTACCCTGGAACCCCCTGCAATGATTGTTCAACTAAAAATTTCGGATAAGGGTGAGCAAAAAACTGACCACCATCAGTCCCCCTGCCAGATACAATAATAATTTTTCCGGTGCACGGATGGTTCTTGGTTGGATTTGTCCCTGCCTGAAGGGTTTGGTGATGGGGGCGTCTTCGATATACAAAGCTTTCACGAATGCGTCAATATCTTCAGGTCTGTCCTCCGGGTGCAACTGTAAGCCCCAGTGGATCGCCCTTTCGGTCCGGGCACTTACATCCGGGTTGAGATCTCTCACCCTGGGCAGGCTACCCGGGTTAAGAAACCGATCTCTGACATTGATAGGCGGTTCATTGGTTAACAGGTGATAGAGGGTCCCAGAAAAGGCATAGATATCGCTTCGCGCATCCGTGTGGCCGGAATCGCCGCCATACTGCTCCAGGGGGGTGTAAAGAGCTGTGCCCTGTCCTTGCAGAATGGTGATGGTCACTTCACCAGGGGCCAGCATTTTTACCAGGCCGAAATCAACCAATTTCACCAGTCCATTGGGAGTCAGTTTTAAATTGCTGGGTTTGATGTCGCGGTGCAGGATGGAGGGTTCCTGTGTATGCAAGTATTTGAGGGCGTCGGCCAGCTGGCTGGCCCAATTGAGGACTTCTTTCTCGGGGAGGAATTTATTATCCTGCCGCGCTTCAATCATCAGTTGGCGCAGGTCTTTACCGGGCACAAAATCCATCACCAGGTAATCGCGTGCTTTGATCGAAAAAAAGTCTGAGACTTTGGGGAGGTTCGGATGGTCCAGCCGTGCTAAAACGGTTGCTTCTCTTTGAAATTGATCACGGGCCTCTTTGAGCATGTCTTCGGGCAGGGCGCGATCATACTCCACCTCTTTGACAGCACAGAGGCGGCCCTCAAGCCGCAGGTCTTCAGACAGGTAAATACAACCCATTCCACCCTGTCCGATGATCTTTTTGACCTGATACCGATTGCGTAGCACCGTACCAGTCTTTATTGGGACTGGCATTGTATCAAACCTCAAACCACATCTTTCTGGCCCAAATCAAAATGGCCAACTCATATTGATAAATCACGGTCTCATTTTCGGCGTGTGACCGTTGTTTTCATACCAGATTATATTGCGAATGAAGCATTAAGGCAAAAAATTGGTATGGTAAAAGCAACCTTATTGTACCAAAAGGGGATATTTATAAGAGCTTTGGCTTGGGAGCACCTTGACGCTAGTCTGGTCAATATGGCGACAGCGTTATTCAATGCTATCAAGAATCCGGATTTACACCCATTACTGATTTGATCATGACGGACGGCAATCAAGGTAAAATCAGCATATGCAAACCTATGTTGACGTGGCCATCAATCTTCCACAGATCACCGACACTTACCATTATCATATTCCCCCAGATTTAGCGGATTTGATCTTCCCGGGTTCACTGGTGGTGGTGCCGTTTGGCAAACAACGGGCACAGGGTGTGGTTCTGGGTTTTGTTCAACAGCCTGAAGTCAGCCGGACTCGTGCGGTAGAGGATATCCTGGATGAAAAACCGGTTTTGACCCCCGTCCAGATTGCATTGGCCCGCTGGATGGCAAATGAAACACTATCTGCCCTGGGCACCTGTATTAACCTCATGCTGCCTCCGGGACTGGGGCAGCGTACGGATACACTGATCAGGCTGAACCCCGATCATGAGATTGATTTCTCAAACCTGTCGCCGATTGAAAAGCGCTTGATCAACCTGTTAAAAAAGCGGGGGGACCTGCGCGGCCGGCAGGTTGATGCTTCCATCCGGCAGGTTGAATGGCGTGGTTCTCTGCGAAAACTGGCTCGGGCCGGGATCGTTCACACCCGTGCGATCCTGCCCCCACCGCGAGTACGCCCGAAAACCATCCGGATGGTTACCCTGGCTGTAGAACCTGATGCGTTGGATCAATGGGAAGCGCAGCTCAGCAGAGTGGGCCGGGTTCACAATCGCCGGTTGCGAGTGTTGCGGTTGTTGCGAGAGGAGGCCCTTCCGATTGAGCCGTCTCAGATCTATGATCAAACCGGAGCAAAAAATAGTGATCTAAAGGTGCTTGAAGAAGCGGGGTATCTTGAAATTTTTACAACCCAGATCTGGCGTGATCCCCTGGAAGATAAAAGCTATTTACCCACAAACCCGCCAGTTTTGACCAAAGACCAGCATCTGGCCTGGGAAAAGATCCAGAGCGGGTTCAGCGCTCTCCACACCGGTGTTACGCCTGCTCCTTTTCTATTACATGGAGTCACCGGTTCTGGTAAAACAGAACTCTACCTGCGGGCTGTCGGTGAAACGCTGGCAGAAAACCGGCAAGCCCTGGTTCTTGTTCCTGAGATTTCCCTGACACCCCAGACGGTCAGGCGGTTCCTCTCTCGATTTCCTGGTAAAGTTGGTGTTGTCCATTCCCAGTTGTCAGAGGGAGAACGATATGACACCTGGCGAAGGGTGCGTAATGGCGAACTGTCGGTGATCGTTGGGCCTCGGAGTGCGCTTTTTATGCCGCTTGAGAACCTCGGGTTGATCGTGGTGGATGAATGCCATGAAGAGTCCTTTGACCAGCAGGAAATCACGCCCTTATACCGCGGGGTGAAAACGGCTGTGGCCTGTGCTCGTTTATCAGGGTCCGTGATAATCCTGGGGTCGGCCACCCCCCGGGTAACCCAGTTTTATGCGGCGGAAAGCGGGCATTGGACTTATGTGGGCCTGCCGAAGCGTATACTGGCGCATAAAGATGTGATCATGCACCATTTACGTAAGCAGGGCAAGTCCCTGCTGGACAGGCCTGTTGAGGGAGAAGCCGCTGATTTGGGCCTGCCTCAGGTAACAGTCGTGGACATGCGAGAAGAATTGCAAGCCGATAACCGAAGTATTTTCAGCCGGGCAATGCAATCTGCCATTGAAGCGGTGTTGGAATCAGGCCAGCAGGGGATATTATTCCTCAACCGGCGAGGTACGGCCACCTACGTTTTCTGCCGTGATTGCGGGTATGTGGCAAAATGTCCGCATGATGACAAACCGTTGACCTATCACCGGGGGCAAGCTGGCCTGTTCTGTCATACCTGTGCCTATCAACGAAAGCTCCCGACCACCTGTCCTGATTGCGGGGGAAAGCAAATTCGTCACCTGGGAACCGGTACCGAAAAGGTCCAAGTGCTACTCCAGGAACATTTTCCCGGGGTGAAAACATTGCGTTGGGACGCAGAAACCACCCGGGCGAAAGGCGCCCACGACCGGATCTTATCCAAATTTGCTGAGGGCCAGGCAGATTTCTTGATTGGCACCCAGATGCTGGCAAAGGGCCTGGATCTACCGCTTGTGACCCTGGTGGGCGTTGTGTTGGCAGAGGTTGGTCTCAACCTGCCAGACTACCGGGCAACCGAACGAACCTTCCAGGTCTTAACCCAGGTAGCCGGGCGTGCCGGGCGGAGTCCCCTGGGAGGCAGGGTGATCATCCAGACCTATGACCCCGATCATTACGTCATTCAGACGGCCGCACACCATGATTTTGACTCATTTTATAATAAGGAAATGGCCTATCGTCTGAATTTGAAATACCCCCCATATACGCGCCTGGTCAGGTTGGAGTATCGTCATTTCGATGATCACAAGGCTGAAGATGCAGCCAGGACACTGGGTGAAAATCTGCGAAGATGGATCAAGAAAGAAAGTCCATCGACGACAATCATTGGGCCGGCACCCTGTTTCTTTACAAAGCTTCATGGCCGCTATCGCTGGCAGATCATCTTGCGAGGGCCTGACCCTCTCCCGCTATTCCGTAACCGGCAGTTACCCGATTGGATGATTGAAGTTGATCCCTCGAGCCTGCTTTAATCAACCAGTGATGAAAATTTGATTTTTGATCATCCACATATGCCAGCTCACGTTATAATAGATACGACTTCCGTGGTCGAAATGACAGGAATTATCTGGTGTTAAGTCTGAAATATGCTTTAAGATTTATCTCTGAATGTATCCCGGTGATTGTCAGGCATACCCGGTTAATGATTGCCGGGTTGTTTTTGATCATGGGCAGTTTTTTATTGCTTGGGCTCGGATTTGTGCCGGTGGGTGTATCAACTTTCCTGTTTGGCCTGGGTGGACGGGGGATGGCGCTAATTGGCCTTTTCAGTGCCCTGACCTTATTTGGGATCATGATCTGGGCTGAAGTTGCTTCAATAAAAATCAGCCAGAGCTTTCAGGCCGTTTTTCAAACAGATTCAGCAATCAATGAAGTTGATGAACAGAAACGGTCGGTGATGAAGCAGGTGTTTGATGTCATTACCCTGGCAATAGCCCGCCCCACGTTATCTATCATTTATAGCCTGAAAGCATTATTCGGATCAAAGCAGGGCCCTTCTACAACCTGGTTAGACGGCAATTATCTTCTCGTCCCGGTGATCGCTCTGGAGAAGCTTGAACTCTCAGAAGCATTGGAAAGAATCCGGCAAGTAGAGCGAGACCATCTGGTTCGGTTTAATCCCGCATTGATTGGTATTGGGCCTGTTTCTATGACCATTCGTTGGGCCCTGGTGGCAATTGGCGCATTATCAGGTGCGATGCTTTCGATGAGCCTTGTTGACCCGTTCTCAGCGGGGGTTATCCGCCGCATCCTTGGAACCACAGCCGGATGGGCATTGGCCGGGTTTTTTGCCATCGCTGGAATCGCTTTCAGCAGTTTTATCAAAACCTGCTATCACACAACCCTTTATCAATGGGTGGTGAATGTTGAATCCGCACGTCGTGCGGATTCAGAAAGCACCGTTTCTGCGCCGTTGATTTTACAGCATGTCTTGAAAAAGCGTTCGAAAATAAAAAAAGGATTATAACGATGCAACAAAGAAATGAAATGCTCACCTGGGATGAAGTTGATCAGCTGGTTGACCATCTTTTACCCCAATTTGATATGACCTTTGCGGGGATGATCATGGTTTCGCGGGGCGGAATTATTCCTGGTGGTTTGCTGGCTGAAGCCATGGATATCCAAAAACTATTGATTGCCTCTGTTGACTTTCCCTCTGAGCTTGAGGAAATGCAGCGCCCACGTCTGCTGGCCTGGCCTAATTTCCTGATGTTCCCGGAAGATGAACTTCTTGAAGGTGAGCGGATTTTGATCGTGGATGATGTGTGGGGTTCCGGCCGGACGATCACTTCAGTCAAAAACCGGGTTTCTGCAGCTGGTGGGTTTCCCTATACCTGTGTTTTCCATTTCAATCCATACCGGAACCTGTTCGGAACCAACCGTCCAGATTATTTTGCAGCCATTACCGACGCCTTTATCGTTTACCCCTGGGAAGTTGACCGGGATATTCAGGGCAATATATTACGAGATTATTAAACCAGCCAGGGCCACACTCAAACCAGAACGCTGAATCGTTTCTTTTGGGCCTGGTAAATCCTTTTCTATACAGTTTCAGATTTTGATTAATCGCCAGTAACCTGCCCCTTGAAGGAGATGAATGTGAAAAACGAGTTTATGCTTGGAAAATACCGGCCGATCTACTTATGGGGTGGGCCTGGGACGATCCGGATGAACAAAATCAAGTTCATGGATTACCCGGTTGATGAAGAAATTCATCTGGATGCACATTCAGGAGAAGCGGCAAAGCTTGTGGTGGATGGTCTTTATGCCAACTGGGTACACCTCATGTATGATTGGGGGTTTCCTCCGGAAATTGAAGCGGAGGATTGGGAAGATTTTCGAAGAGCTGCTGAGCATTACCATCAGGCCGGGTCACCCGTCTTCGCTTACATCCAGACTTCAAATTGTGTCTTCGAAGGCAGTTTTATTGAAAAGGATTGGTATGCCCGAAATCCTAAAGGGCAGAAAATCTACTATTATTCTGGCCGCTACATGGTGGATTGGACACACCCTGATTGGATCCAGCATCTTAAGGACCTGATCAGCGGGGCGATCGAGCGTGGGGCGGATGGCATCTTTTTTGACAACCTCTGGTATGGCGAAGAACCCAACAGCCTGATGGGTGCCTGGTTGGGGGGTGCTGGTTGTTATTGTGAACGTTGCCAGGCACGTTATGAAGATGAAACCGGCCAGTCGCTCCCATCCAAGATCCTGCCAGATCGCGATCAGGTAGCGGATTACCTCCGCTGGCGGGCCAATCGCGTGACTCAGACCATGGCGGATCTGGCTGCTCATGTCAGAGAACAGAAACCGGATGCACCGGTCAGCGCCAATGATTACGATGTAACCATGCGAAACAGTTACCTGATTTATGGGATAGATATCGAATCCCTGGCTAAGGTTCAGGATGTGTTCATGGTTGAGAATTTTGCCCTGCCACGCTGGGACGATGCCCCACGGCCCCGGTTGGCCAATAATGCCCTGACGATCCGCAATACGCGTGAATTTGTTCGTGACCAGGCACATTTGAGCGTTCTCTCCTATGATGTCGGGATCGGGTTTGACCCGGTCTATCCCCCTCGCAGACACCAGCAGGGCATAGGCGAGGCTGCGGCCTGTGGCGCCAGCATGACGATCAAAGGCACTGAATACAATGACGGACAGCGCATGACCCTGCTGACCGATCCGGCTTACGAGGCTCAACAGTTGGCTATCGGTCATTATCATCGCTGGTTGGCTGAACAACATCTGCTTTACCAGGAACGGACCAACCTTGCGCCGGTTGGCCTGTTGCACCCGGAAGAAGATCTCTGGCGAAGCTGGATGGGCCTGGCGCCTGTTTATTATGGTGCAGGCCAGGCGTTGACCAGGGCGGGGATTCCCTGGCGGGTGGTAAGGGCCGGAGACCGGATGACGGGATTAGCGGTATTACTGACTTTTACACCTTATCATCGTGATTATAAGATGTCTGACGAAACGATACAGCAGGTTCATGTGCCTGCAATCCCGGGTTGGGCCTGGCGGAAGATGACGGCAGTGGCCAGGGGTGGCCTGTGGCACGATCTGGTTGAGGG
>SKPR01000086.1 GCA_007119455.1 Candidatus Brevefilum sp.
CGCTTTGGCCAGGTTGAACCCCACCCCGGACACCGAACTGTTGACCCCGAAAAAGGGGTAGCGCACCGGGAAGTACGCCAATGGAAAGCCATCAATTGCCAGGGTTGTTTCGAGGTTGACCAATCCGGACACGAAGAAACGGGACATCCAGCCCAGCCTTTAGCGTGCGCCCCGGCGACCGAATTGCCGTTCCAGCAGGTCTGCCGATAGGTGAATCATGGTCGGGCGTCCATGCGGGCAGGTGCGTGGTGACTGGCAGCGTTCAAGGCTGCCCAGCAAAGCCTGCTGTTCATCAGATGAGAGGGTTTGTCCGCCTTTGACAGCCATACGCTTGCAGATGCGGGCGGTGATGCGCGCTTCATGGGTTGAAGCCAGGGGTGTTTCATCCTCCTCAAAATCTTCTACGAGGGCATGCAAGGCCAGGGCTGGATCGCCACCGGTAAAAATCGCCGGGATAGCCCGTACAGAAAAGGTGTTCGGCCCAAAAGGTTCTACCTGAAAGCCCAGGTCTGCCAATACGGGCAATTGTTCGTCAAGCAGGCGCGCTTGGTCGGGGGGCAGTACCACCTGAGCCGGTTCCAGTAATGACTGTGAAGGAACGCTGTCTTGATCCTGTTGGGCCATGATCTGTTCAAACAAAACCCGTTCATGTGCGGCGTGTTGATCGATCAGGTACAGCCCGTCGGGGCCTTCCGCCACCAGGTAGGTGGCTGCCACCTGCCCGATCAGGCGTAATAACGGCAGCCGGTCTTTCTCTGTTGAGCCGGTATGGATGCGCATTTGCGGCTGGTCTCGTTGCAGATCACCATCGGTTTTGATCTCGGCGGCCATCTCCCAGGCCGGGTCCACGCCATCGCCTTCCTTTTCCGGTTGCAAGCCCCAAAATTGTTTCGGCCGCAGGTCAGGGACGGGTGAATGGGCCAGTAAAGCCCGGCGAACCGCTCGTTGCGTACGGGTAAATACCAGATCGCCCTCTCTGAACCGCACCTCGGCCTTAGCCGGATGCACATTGACATCCACAGCCTCCGAAGGTACATCCAAAAACAGCACCACAATTGGGAAGCGCCCCACCATCAACAGGGTGTGGTAGGCCCGGATAATGGCCGCGGTCACGGCAATATCCTTAACCCAGCGGCCGTTGACAAAGACCGTAATCTCTCGCCGGTTGGAGCGGGTCAGCGAGATTGGGCTGATAAAACCATGAATATGATAGCCGCCTTCATCAAAATCAACGGAGAGCATCTCGCGGGCTGCATCCACACCATACAGGTTTGCCAGCACCTCACGCCGGTCACCATTGCCGCTGGTCTGTAACGACCGCCGGCCTTCGATCAGCAATTGCCAGCGCACGTGGGGGTAGGCCAGTGCATAACGAGTGACCAGTGCTTCGATGTTGCGAATTTCAGTGGAATCTGTCTTGAGGAACTTGAGCCGGGCCGGGACGTTGTAAAATAGATCCTGCACGATCACCCGGGTGCCACTGGGAAGGCCCGCTTCGCTCGGTGGATATAGTTTGCCCCCATCAACCCGCAGCTGTGCGCCCACCTCGGAATTTTCCGAGCGTGATTCAACCGTCATACGTGAGACCGAGCCGATTGAAGCCAGTGCTTCACCCCGGAACCCCAGCGTTTCGACCCGGAAAAGGTCTTCCGCCCGGGCCAGCTTGCTGGTGGCATGCCGTGATACGGCCAACCCCAGCTCGGCTCTCGGTATACCCACCCCATCATCGGTAACAGCGATCATCCGTTTGCCTGCCCCCTGCACTTCAATCGTGATTTCGGTGGCCCCAGCATCCAGGGCGTTCTCAACCAATTCTTTGACAACCGAAGCTGGCCGTTCAATGACCTCGCCAGCAGCGATCTGCGATGCGATATGATCAGGCAGGATACGAATGGGCATGAAACCTCCGCCTGAATTATAACCCAAGGGAAGTTGCTGAGACACAGATGGGACCAGATAGATTCGGGGGTATTCATTACCAATATATATCTGCAACTACCATTTTATTTTAAATTAGTTACACGACAACTTGTAAACCCCCATTAACTGGGCTATAATCCTTTTGATATTTTTACGTGTTATTATAAGGAAATTGAAACCAATGATCGATGTAAACGAATTACGCAAGGGCGTGACCTTTGAACAGGATGGCAACCTCTACAAAGTCCTCGAATATGCCCACAATAAACCCGGACGTGGCTCTGCCACCATCCGCATCAAAGCCCGCGACCTCCGCAAAGGGACCACCCTCGAAATGACCTTCAACTCCGGTAACCGGGTCCAGGATGTGCGGCTGGACTATCACAACGCCCAGTTTCTGTACGCCGATGACCGTTTTTTCTATTTTATGGACAACCATACCTATGAGCAGTATCCAGTCAACCGTGAAATCCTGGGCGATCAGGCAGAATTTTTGAAGCCCAATATGGATGTCAAGCTCATGTTCTTTGAATCAGAAGCATTGGATGTCGAACTGCCGACTTCGGTTGACCTGCTCATCACCAGAGCTGAACCCTCAATACGTGGGGACACAGCCACTGGCGTGACCAAAAAGGTCGTCACCGAAACGGGTCTCGAAGTCCAGGTGCCTTCATTTGTAGGAGAAGGTGACACCATCCGGGTGGATACACGCAATGGAAATTACGTCACCCGGGTCTGACCACCTTTGCTGATCATTCAATTATTGATAATGGATCCCCACCCGGGGATTCATTGATAATATGTAACTACTCAGCATGCAAGTGAGTATGGGGCCCCACCCTTCAGCACCAGAACTGCCTGAGCAGTTACGATAAAACGATGAGGTAAATATGAGAGTTCCCACCACCGGAAAGGAATGCCCTTATTTTTATGCGGATTATCACCGCGGCCGGCACCACGAAGAATGCCGATTGCTTGAGAATTCTGATCCACCCTGGGAGCTCAAACACTGTAAAACCTGCCCGGTGCCCGATATCGTTAGAGCAAATGCCTGTCCGCACATGATCCTGACTGGCGAAATCAAGTCAAGTTTTCTCGGTTTGAAACAAAAAGTAAGTGTGAGTGCCTATTGCACCAAAACCCATCGGGAGGTGGAAAACCCCTATGTGGGCTGCAGTGAGTGCCATCCGATTATGGACCTCTTCAAGGAACTCTAATGTCGCTGACTGTGCTTTTCGATCTGGATGACACCCTCCTCCATACCAACATGGATAAGTTCCTCCCCCAGTATTTTAAAGGCCTGGGAGAGACGCTCTCGCATCTGGCCCCGCCAGCACGTCTGACAGATCAAATCTACACTGCCGTCAACAAAATGACGATTAATCAAGATCCTGGCGAGCTGCTCAGTGAAATATTCTCCCGAAATTTTTACCCACCTCTGGGTACAACAGAAGAAGCCTGCGCCCCGGAGATCAAATATTTTTATCGAGAAGAATATCCAAAACTCAGATTGCTGACCCTACCAAAACCAGAAGCATCCGATCTGGTGGAATGGTGCCTTGCACAAGATTTTTCAGTCGCAGTGGCCACCAATCCTCTCTTTCCGGAAACAGCCACCCGTCAAAGGATCCTGTGGGCCGGGTTAAACCCTGAGGACTTTTCTTTTTTCACGCACTTTAACAACTTCCACTTCACCAAACCAAACCTGACCTATTACGCTGAGGTTCTGGGGCGTCTGGGTTGGCCTGATACCCCGGCAGTGATGATTGGCGACAATCTCACTTATGACCTTCTGCCCATGCAGAACATGGGTTTTGACACCTATTGGGTTGATCCCCCCATTGATGAAACAGATCAGGTCCATGGGCCGCTAGTTGGGGTCAAACCGTGGCTTGAAACAATCAACCAAAACACGGATGATCAGCTCAACAATCACTACGATGTCCACGACGCCGTTCTCAGATCCACACCGGCTGTGATTGATTCCTGGCTCAGGGAAACATCCGAATTAAAACTTCATCAAAAGCCCTCCGAGGAAGATTGGAGCATGATCGAAGTTGTGTGGCACCTGCTGGAAATGGAAAAACAAATCTACCTCCCCCAATGGGAAAATATTCTTTCCGACCCCCTTTCACCCGTCGCCGTAAAACAGTTTACCATACAACCCATTGAATCTAATTCCCATCAAAATTTCAGGGATATCTTCAGACAATTTCTCCAAAACCGTCAACAATCGCTTGACTGTGTGAAAGAACTCTGGGAAAATGGGCTTTACACAGTGACCGTACAACACGCGATCTTCAGCCAGGTGACGATCGGTGAACTGGTATCCTTTACGACCAAACATGACCGATTACATCTTCGACAGCTTTATAATTTATTAGATAACTATTAGAATTATTAACTTTTTTAAAAAATGTGTGGCAATATACTCTCAGGGTGGGTATAATACCAGGGTCATTATAAGTTTTGGAATGATCGTAAATTAATTTGGAGGAATAGTGAAATCACGGAACCAATCTTTTATCATCTACATATTGCTATTTATAGCAATAATCGCGATGGTATTCTTTACCGTCAACCAGCAGACAGCTGGTGCAGACGAAATACCAATCAACCAGCTTGCAGCGGACATCAGGGCTGGACGTGTTGAGCGAATCATCGAAGACGACAGCCGGTTGGAGGTAACTTATCGAAATAATGATGTGAAAACATCGGTCAAGGACCCTGGCGCACCCCTAATTGTCCAGCTGATCGAACTCGGTGTTACACCTGAAGACCTTTCTTCGGAACAAATAGCCGTTGATATCCGCTTGCCCAGTCCATTGCTGGGAATTGTTTCCATTGCCAGTTATATCCTTCCTTTCCTGATCCTGATCGGGTTATTCTGGTTTATCTTTCGGCAAGCCCAGGGGAGCAATAACGCTGCCATGTCCTTTGGAAAATCCAAAGCCCGCATGTTCTCTGGGGACCATCCCACAGTGACATTTGATGATGTCGCCGGCTGTGACGAAGCCAAAGAGGAATTACATGAGGTTGTTGAATTCCTGCGTGAACCCCAAAAGTTTATCTCTCTGGGTGCACGGATCCCCAAAGGCGTGCTGCTGGTCGGTGCCCCCGGCACCGGTAAAACCCTGATGGCGAAAGCTGTTTCAGGCGAAGCAGGTGTGCCGTTCTTCTCAATTTCCGGTTCGGAATTTGTTGAAATGTTCGTCGGTGTGGGCGCCAGTCGTGTACGTGATCTCTTTGAACAGGCGAAACGTCATTCACCAGCCATTGTGTTCGTAGACGAGATTGATGCCGTTGGACGCCACCGGGGTGCCGGCATGGGTGGCAGCCATGACGAGCGTGAACAGACCCTCAACCAGCTTCTGGTTGAAATGGACGGGTTTGGCACCGACACAAATGTCATCATTATCGCCGCCACCAACAGACCCGACATCCTCGACCCGGCTTTATTACGCCCCGGTCGCTTTGACCGCCGGGTGATCCTCGACAGACCTGACATCAAGGGTCGCGAAATGATCCTCAGAGTGCATGTCAAAGGAAAACCGGTCTCACCGGAAGTTGACCTGCACGATATCGCCCGTTCTACACCGGGTTTTGTCGGTGCCGATATCGAAAACCTCGTCAACGAAGCCGCTATCCTGGCAGCCCGGCGAGATAAACGGATCATCGAATATGACGAGTTCATGGAAGCTATCGAACGTGTGATCGCCGGCCCTGAACGGAAGAGTCGGCTGATCAACAAAGAAGAGAAAAAGATTATCGCCTATCATGAAGCAGGTCATGCAGTCGTGATCAATGCCCTCCCGGAGGCAGATACTGTACAGAAGGTGTCCATTATCTCCCGTGGTGAAGCCGGCGGCTACACCATGGCTTTCCCCGAAGAAGATCGGATGCTCAGATCTCGACGGCAGTTATTAAGCGACATGATTGGTCTTTTGGGTGGCAGGGCAGCAGAGGATATCGTCTTCAATGACATTACCTCCGGTGCGTCCAATGACCTGGAACGGGTGACCAAGCTTGCCCGCACGATGGTCATGCGCCTGGGTATGAGTGATGAACTGGGTCAGATGGTCTATGGAAAAAAGGAAGAATTGGTCTTCCTGGGCCGTGAAATGTCTGAACAGCGCGATTATTCAGAACATATCGCCCAAAAGATCGACTCAGCCATTCAAAACATTGTTCAGGACTCCTATGAGAAAGCAAAGACCATCCTGAAACAGTATCGCGACGAACTGGATTCTGTCGCTGAAAAACTCCTCGATGTTGAGACGCTGGATGCGGACGCGTTCTATGAGATTTTTCCCACACCGGTCGAGAAAAACGGCGGGATTCCAGAGAAAATCACCGCATAAATCCAAACTCTTTATTTAGAGAAGTTTAAAGCATTCAAGGCTGCGAGTGGATCGCAGCCTTTTCTCATCTTTAGTGTGCCTGCTCTTCTTGAACCAGCACCCGTCTGAGCACCTTTCCAACCATCGTCCGGGGTAGTGATTCTCGAAATTCTATATATTTTGGGATTTTATAGCGCGTTAAATATTCATCGCAAAAAAGCTTGACATCATCCGGTGAAAGTGCTTCGCCTTCTTTGAGTACGATCCATGCTTTGGCAACTTCGTTGCCATGTTCGTCAGCCACACCTGCCACAGCCACTTCTTTGACACTCGGGTGCTGGATAATAACCGCTTCAATCTCATTTGGCCAGACCTGGAAGCCGCCCACCTTGATCACGTCCTTTTTGCGGTCAACGAGATAAAAATAACCATCTGAATCCATTCGGGCCACATCGCCTGTAAACAACCAGCCATCTCGCAGTGTCAGTGCAGTTTCCTCCGGTCTTTGATGATAACCGACCATGACCTGCGGGCCTTTGACAATCAATTCCCCTGGCACATCCACAGCCATTTCTTCCTGTCCCGTTTCCAGATCAACGATTTTACAATCCACGTTGGGTAATGGCAACCCAATGGAACCAGCCCGGTTCTCCCCGAGGATCGGGTTACAGTGGGTGGCAGTGGGCGCTTCTGACAATCCATATCCCTCAACCAGATGCCCATTCGTCAGGGATTCAAATTCTTCTTTAACCCTGAGAGGTAAGGTAGCTGAACCAGAAATACAGGCTTTTATTGATGAGAGATCATATTCACCATCAACCACCGGTGGGTAATGATTGATTGCAGCATAAATATTGGGAACCCCGGGGAACACAGTCGCCTGGTGTCTTTCGGCTGCTTTTAATAACCCATCCAGATCTCGTGGGTTTGAGATTAATACCATCCGCGCGCCCATTTTCACAGCCAGGTTCATGCCTAAAACCATGCCATAAACATGATAGATGGGGATCGCCACCAGGATCGTTTCTTCTCCCTGTTCGGTGTTGACCAACCAGCGATCGAACTGGTAAACATTAGCAATCAGGTTCCTGTGCAGGCCAATGGCACACTTGGGTGTACCAGTCGTCCCCCCGGAATATTGAAATACTGCCGGATCATCAGGGCTGACATCAACAGCCACGGCTTCTCCCTCTGCGTATTCCTCCAGAAGGATATCCCAGGCGAGATCTTCCTCAGCCAGAGTTTTCATTTTTCCACCAACCACCACAAATGTCTCGATGGGGAGCTCTTCTTGAATTGGTTTGAGTGTGTCATAAACCAGTTCAGGAAGGATCAACAGGCGAATACCTGATTCAGTGGCCAAACGCTTAATCTCTCTCTGGCGATAGGCCGGATTGAGGGCCATCACCACTGCACCGGCTTTGAGGATCCCATAATAACTGATCACAAAGGCGGGTGTATTGGACAGCAGGATCCCCACCCGTTCACCCTTCTGAATGCCCTGCGTCAGGAGATAGCGAGCTACCCGGTCTGAAAGATCATCCACTTCTTGATAGGTCAGCTGTTCATCCTCAAATAGCATGCAAACCGAGTCACCTGCCATATCAACCGTCTGTTTGAAGAGCTCCACGAGGGATATTTTTGGTATATCCATCTCAGCAGGAACCCCTTCATCATAATGAGATATCCAGGGTTTATGCTTTGTTTCCATTTAATTCACTCCTTATGTAAGCTTCCATTTCGTCAACAAAATCATCAGATGCCTGAAACCACTCGATTCTTGGGTCATCTGATTTGAACCAATTCGCCTGTCGCCGGACAAAGGTCCGTGTGTTCCGCCTGATCAATGTAACGGCTTCTTCAAAGTCAATCTCACCACGCAGGTATTGAATAATCTCAGAATAACCGATTGCGGAAAGCGTTGGCAGATCGGGTGAATAGCCTTTATCAAGCAAAGTCCGCACCTCGTCGACCAACCCCTCATCCAGCATCTGGTCAATACGTTGATCGACCCGCTCGTAAAGCGCATCCCGTGGACGTTCGATTCCTAAGATGATCGGACGGTATGGGCATTTTTGCTTACGGCGTAAATCCGAGAAACGCTCACCTGATTTCAGGATGACCTCCAGGGCGCGTATGGTCCGACGCAGATTACGGTAATCTATCTGCCCGGCCGCCTCCGGGTCAAGGACCTTTAAGCGCCTGTGCAGCGCTTCATTGCCGATCTCCTCAGCCCAGGTTTCCAGGGTTTCTCTCAGGTCATAATCCGGCTTTTGGCGTGGAATACGCCAGCCTTCAATAATGGCCCGGATATATTGCCCAGTACCACCCACCAAGAATGGCAGCTTCTCGCGGCTGTGGATTTCATCAATTACCCGATACGCCATTCGTTGGTAGACGGCCAGGCTCCAGTTTTCATCAGGGTCAGCGACATCAATCAGGTGATGGGGGACATCTTTTATCTCATCCTCAGTCGGTTTTGCAGTGCCAATATCCATCCCCCGGTAAAGCAATCGAGAATCCGCTGAAACGATCTCCCCATCAAGCCTATGGGCTAATTCTATTGAAACTGAAGTTTTCCCTACCGCAGTTGGGCCAAGAATGACGATCAGTGGCGGTCTCTGAGATTGCTTCATGAACTCACATTAATAAAATGCTGCAGGTCAAGGATGTTATTATGCTGGTCGATCTGGATAGCTATCACATCAATACGCCAATCATCTGGCATTTCTGGATGCCCCTGCAACCACACCAAGCCAGCTTTTTCGATGCGTTCCAGCTTGGCAGGCGTTATGCCAGATTCAGGCATTCCAAAGGACTCACTGGTTCTTGTCTTCACTTCGACAAAAACAACCATATCCGATTCAAGCGCAACGAGATCTAACTCGCCATAGGGCGCTGTGAACTTCTGATCGAGCAGCTGGTATCCCTGTTGATTGAGGTAATCAGCAGCGAGCCGTTCACCCCGATTTCCAATTTCTTTCTGATAGGTGATCATAATGTTAATAAATTAACTTTAACCACTCAGCATGCAAGGGACTATGGGGCCCCCAGCCTTCAGCAGCAGAACTACCTGAGCAGGTACAATTAATCCTACAATAAAGGGGAATCAACGTCAAGAAAAAGAAACTGAAAACACAATCGCATTATCGGTTAAAATCAATATTGAGGAAAGATGCCCAATTTAGAAATTATCACCATCGGAACCGAGTTGCTGCTTGGTGAAATAACCGATACCAATTCGACCTATATCGCCAGAACACTCCGTGATCATGGCATTGATATCTACCGCATCACGACCATTGGCGACAACCCTGGCAGAATTGCTGGGGCTATCCAGGAATCCCTTGGTCGTGCGGATATTGTCATCACCACCGGCGGACTGGGGCCAACCGTAGACGATCCCACCCG
>SKPR01000013.1 GCA_007119455.1 Candidatus Brevefilum sp.
CAGTGAAGCAACCATCTGGGCCAAAGATACCTTCCAGGTTGACCTGACGGATGGAAGTATTGCCTATTATTACGGCAGTCCAGTGAATCTCACAGAAATTCAAAACAGGGACGGCAGTGATTATATCAGTCGCGGTGATCGTTAGTGCTTATCGCTCCTCACTATGAACGCCTGGCCTTAGAACCGGGCGTTCTTTCGTTCACGGGTTTGGTGGTGAAGCTTTGGGTAATGTAAATGAAAAAGTTGCCCCCTGGCCCTGTCCGGCACTCTCAACCCAGATGCGTCCCCCCTGGGCTTCAACCAGGTACCGGGCAATGGTCAATCCGATCCCGCTACCCCCGCCTTCCCGTGATCGGGATTCATCTACCCGGTAAAACCGGTCAAAAACATGATCAAGGTGTTCCAGTGGAATGCCATAACCTGTATCTCTGACCAAGATTTTAACCATCTCCCCCTTATTTCTTACATTTATCGAAACCTTTCCGCCAGGAGGGGTATGCTGCCGAGCATTCGTCAGGAGGTTGATCATAATTTGCTCAAACCTGTCGGCATCCGCCAGTACAACTAACGGGGTTTGAGGTGGATTATACATTAATGAAATTCTTTTTCTGGAGAAAGTAATTTCCATCATTTCGACCAGATTGGCTAACTCCGCATTAACATCCACCGGTCTCAGGTTGAAATCAGTAACCCCTTCCTGAATTCGATTTAGTTCAGAAAGTTCTCTGACCAGCCTTTCCAACCGTTCAGTCTGGCGATAAATTCTTTCATAGGTGGCTTCTTCTGGGGGTAACACACCATCCTTTAAACCTTCCATTGATCCTTTTATTACCGTGAGGGGGGTACGCAATTCGTGAGCGACATTGCCGATAAATTTCTGCCGCCGATCCTCAATATCCTCAAGCTGAGCCGTCATGCGGTTGAAACGATCAGCCAATTGCCCCAATTCATCCTGGCCTTCCGGGAATTCTGTGTCAACGGGTAAGCGTTCCTGGTAGTTGCCGTCAGATATTCGGTCAGCGATCCGCGCCATCTGCTGCAGCGGTCTGACAAATTGCCGGCTCATGATAGCACTCACAGCCAAAGCTGTCACGATGGCAGGTAAGATGGCGAGAAGAATCGATTCAAAGATGATACGGTTGAATATCGCGAATAAATCCATGAACAGAAGTGATCGGCTCATCATATGCCCGCGTCCGCCCATCATGGTTTCGCCATTTTCAATCCCATGCCTGGAAAACAAAGTGGCCATACTTACCAGATGATTGTCAAAAACACCAGGCAACAGCACCCGGATGACAATTCCCAGAACGACCATACTGAGTAAGATTACGGCAAAATATGAAAAAAAGAATTTCCAGAACAGGCGTTTCTTTCCAAGAAACATCAGTGATCACCTTTCATCCTCAAACCGGTAGCCCACGCTCCACACCGTACTGATGAAGCCCTCCCCGATTTTCTTGCGGATATGACCGATATGCACATCCACCACCCGGGTTTCTCCGTAAAAATCTGTTCCCCAGACATGATTCAATAATTGTTCTCTGGTCAGAACCTGGCCGGGATGATCCATCAAAGTCCTTAATAGATCAAACTCAATGGCTGTCAGGTCCAGTTCCTCGCCCTCCAACCAGACTCTACGTGCCCCTTCATCCAGGCGGATTTTCTTAGAATTTAAAATGCGCAAACGATCTTTATCTGCTGGTCGAACCAGACGTCGCATTGCAGCATCAGCCCGCGCCACCAGTTCTCGTGGGGAAAATGGCTTGGTCAGGTAGTCATCGGCCCCCATATTTAGACCAACCAATTTATCAACTTCTTCGGCCTTTGCCGTCAACATGATGACATAGACTTCCGATTCGCGTCGCAAATCAGACAGCACGGCCAATCCGCTCTTTTCAGGGAGCATAATATCCAGAACAATGATGTCAGGCCTGACTAACCGTGCGACTTCTAAAGCTTTACGCCCATCTGCTGCTTCAAATACCTGGTAACCCTCCTTACGTAGATAGGCTGTCACAAGCTGGCGAATATCGGCTTCATCATCGACAATGAGGATTTTCCCATCCATTAATTCGTGTCCTGTTTTGATACCCTGTCAATTTTTCCAATTGTACCCAAACAGGGCACAGTTATGCACCGTGCCCTGCTGTTTCATGATAAAGTAATTTTAGCTGACAGGCGTGCCACAATGCGGACAGACCTGCCAATCCGGCTCCAAAGGTCGACCACATTCCCTGCAACGAGCCGTTATTCTCGTCTCTGAAGGTTGACCCGGTTTGTTTAATGAACGTATCAGCAGTACAACGCCGATCACGACTAAAACCAGGAACCCCAAAATCAAACCCAATATCAAAACCCAAGCAATCATCCCCATCATAGGCATCCCCCACCGCATCCCCGGTCCATGATGATGCCAATATCCGTTATTCCAAACACGTGAGCCCTCCATCCAATAATATGGCACCTGCCTGATTCGCAAGATACCGATTCCGAATAAAGTAATTGTACCCAATAAAATGACAGCCAATATCCCGGCAATCCAGGGCCAAAGTTTCTTCATAGAACACTTCCTTTCTGAATATTACCAGCGACGCCCACGCCCCCTGCTCTGGCGGTTGTGCACCAGAAAATCGCCGTCTTCATGACGGGGGCAACCAGGGAAACCTTCCTCATAGCGCATTCCTCCCCTATGATTAAGCATCCACGCTGCCTGTTCTTCGGTCAGCCAGCCCGCTTCTACGACTCTATCTAAATAGTCCTCACGAACGGATTGGTGTAATTCAAAATACTCAGTTTCACTCAGGCCAGCTTCAAGAGCTATCTCATACAGATGTTTGCCCTCAAACAACAACTCATTCAGATCATCAACGCTGAGCTCTATTTCTTCAGCGAGGGCCTCTTTCATTGCCGACCTCATCGGATGTGAGTCATCACCCACAACACCTCGCCGGTGGTGCCAACCAAATCCTGGTCCCCACCAATCATTCTCGCTGTCGTCAGTTTCATTGATTGAATCGTTTTGCGGAATGCCATGATTCAATGTACGGGCCAATACGACACCTGTTGTCAAGATTAATAAGATTGCTGCAGCCAATGCTGCAATGCCCATTATTTTATGTGCCTTCATGTTATCACCTCACTATTAATATTTTGTTTGATGATCTATTTATAGCGTGTAAATATGAAGAAATTGTAAAACCCCCATGAAGAACCATCAAAGATTGCCCCCAAAAATCAACTTGGCAAAATATTGGCAGTAAAAGACTTAAACGCGCACCAGCGGATGATTGTCTGGATCATCCGCTGGTGTTTTTCGGAAGGAGCCTCTAAACCAAAAGGAGAGAAAAGATAGTAAAACACTCTGTCTTGTTATTGGAGTGCTTCCAACAACGTGATAATAGTATAATTGATCAGCTATTCTTTTAGCTTAATAACATGTTAAGGGTTCAACAGCATCCCATTAATGAATCATATGAGGAATAAGACCATGACTGATCACTACGAAACAATCCAACAAAAACTGATCGCACACATTCGCGCCCTGGCAGAAGACATCGGGCCGCGCGGCCCCACCCTACCAGAAGAGCAGCAGGCGGCTCAGTATGCTTATGATCAGCTTAAAGCGCAGGGTTATCAGCCAAAAACCGAAACCTTCAAAAGTGCGACTTCCATTTATCACCCCCACATGATCACAGCCCTCTTACTGCTGATCGCTTTCCTGATTTATCCCCTGGGCGGGCGGATAACGGCTGCCATCGCAGCAGGGTTGAGCCTACTGGCCCTGGTATCAGACATCCTCGAATTGGGCTTCATCAATAACCCGCTGCGGATGGTCATCCCTAAAGGTACAAGCCAGAATGTGCTGGCCACCCTTGATCCCGAAGATGAACACCGTCAGGACCTGATCCTGGTCGGCCACCTGGATTCCCATCAAACCGGGATTATTTTTTCAAGCAATAAATGGGTGGCCTTTTTCCAGGCTTTCACCACAATCGGTTTTGTAACCTTCAGTGCCCAGGTCGTCTTTTTCATGATTGGCATTGTGACCCAGTGGGGCTGGCTGTGGTACGCCAGCATCCCCAGCGCGGTTTCCGCCGTGATCCTGTTCGCCATTTGCTGGGAAGCCAACCGGGCGCCCTTCAGCCCGGGGGCTAACGACAATGCCAGCGCAGTGGCCATGGTGCTCACACTGGCAGAAACCCTTAAAAACCAGCCGCTTCAGCATACCCGAATCTGGTTTGTGCTGACGGGGTGCGAAGAAGTTCAACACTACGGCATGATCGACTTTCTCAATCGCCATAAAAACGCGTTCGTCAACCCGAAAGTTCTGGTATTTGAAATGGTTGGTGTGGCCGGCCCAGCCTGGGAGACCAAGGAGGGTATCATCGTGCCCTTCAAGCCTGATCAGGGATTGGTTCAGATTGTTGAAAATATTGCAAAGGCGCACCCGGATTTGGGCGCCTACCCCAGCTTTATCAATGGTGGCAACAGCGAAATGGCCGATGCTCGCCGGGCGGGCCTGCCCGCTATTTGCTTCTTTGGTCTGACCCCCGAAGGACAGGCACCCTTTTGGCACCAAACTGCAGACACAGCTGATAAAATCGACCCGGATGTGATTGGGCGAACTTATGCTTTTACCAGAAATTTCATCAGCCTGATTGATCAACAATCATAAATAGCATACTCGTAACCGATAAATAAAAAAAACCTCCCAATAAAATCCAGGAGGAGTTTTTACTGTTCAAATTCACCGGCTCATACGCAAGATTTCGGCTGCCTGAACTGGCCCGATATCATTGTGCTCTCCAAAGCTGGCATCTCGTTCAGCAAAGCGTGTCTTGACCTTCTCGGCCGCATCATCGGGGTCAATATCATAGTCGACCAAACGAGTTGGCATATCGTTTTGGTGGAAAAATTCGCACATGTTATCCAGCCCGGCGAGTATCAGATTTTCGCCTTCACCGGATAAGCCCCACACACGCCTTGCATACTGCTCAAGTTTATCCGCTTTCCCCGCTTGCTGGTATTTCAGCAAGTGCGGCAAGACAACGGCCAATGATTCGGCATGCGCCAGGCCATAAAGCGCGGTTAATTCATGGCCGATCATGTGCGTGGCCCAATCGGAGGGAACACCTTTACCGATCAGTGAGTTGAGGGCATTAGTTGCCGACCACATCAAATTAGCCCGAGCCTTATAATTCGGCTGTGTGTCCAGGGATGCTCTTCCGATTTCCTGCAAGGTCAGCAGAATCCCCTCAGCCTGCCGATCCTGAAGCCTGGCGCCAACCGGGTAGGTGGCATATTGTTCCATCACGTGCACATAAGCATCAACAATTCCATTACGCACCTGCGATTCGGGCAGAGAATAGGTTGCGGTAGGATCGAGGATCGAAAAGACCGGGAACATGGCTTCACTTCGCCAGGCGAATTTCTCTTGAGTCGCCCGCCGTGAAATAACCGAGGTACCATTCATCTCTGAACCGGTGGCCGGCAAGGTCAAGACCGTCGCCAGTGGGAGAGGCTCTCCCATCTTAACTTTGACTTTTTCCTTGACAATATCCCAGGGTTCACCACCCTGGTAAGGAATGCCAGCCGCGACCAGTTTTGCACCATCGATCACCGATCCACCCCCCACTGCCAAAATCATTCCGACATTTTTCTCACGGCCCAGATCAATCGCTTCAGTCAGGGTGTCGTAGTCAGGGTTAGGTTCAATCCCACCAAACTCATAAACTTTCCAATCTGAAAGGGCATCCAGCACCTGGTCATAAACACCATTGCGTTTGATTGAACCGCCACCATAACACAGTAAGACAGACACATCCGGCGGCATATACTTGTTGAGTTTGCTGATGGTTCCATCCCCAAAAATAATCCGCGTGGGTGCATAAAATTCGAAGTTTTCCATAGGGTACATTCCTTTTTTCCGTTTGTTGACGCGGCAATAATTATAGCCGATACCATAAGTGTGTCGATGGAGACATACCTACAAACTAAATCTGTTTCATTATCAATCTGAGGGATGATGATTAAGAGGCCGAATCTGAACCCCGGCAGCTTGTAAAGCCTGACGGATTTTATGGGCGTTGCTGACCGCATGTGGGTGATCGCCATGAATACACAAGGTGTCGATCGTAACCCGATCGTTATGAATGATGACCCCATCCCTAACCAATTGAACAGCATGCCTGGCTACTTCCTCTGGATCAGTAATCAGGGCGTCCGGCTGGCTGCGGGGGGCTAACTGGCCATCCGACAGGTATGAACGATCCGGGAATCCCTCATTGGCCACGTGCAACCCGACTGCCTGCCCAGCCCGCACAAGTTCTGAACCTGCCAGCCCGACCAAAATCAGATCCCTATCATAGGCTGCCACCGCCCGGGAGATTGCCACAGCCATGGCCTGATCCTGTGAAGCCAGATTGTAGAGCGCCCCATGGGGTTTGATATGGGACATCCTCACGCCAGCGATCCTGGCAAAAGCTTCCAGAGCGCCAAGCTGGTAACAGATCAGGTGAGAGACTTCCTCAGCTGAGATGCCCATGGGTCTTCGTCCAAACCCCTGAAGGTCAGGGTAACCGGGATGTGCCCCAAGGGCAACCCCCCGGTCTCTGGCCATGATAACTGTACGGGCCATCACGCCCGGGTCACCAGCATGAAATCCACAGGCGATATTGGCGGAGGTAACCATGTCCATCATGGCTGCGTCATCACCCAGTTTATAGCGGCCGAAGCTTTCTCCCAGATCACAATTTAAATCAACAATTAAAGATGAAGCCATAAATCCTCCTCATTATCTGAATGGTTTTGAAAGCCAGCCACGGCAGCGGCATAAGACTCTTGAGCTTCGGCAATAGACACTGGTCTGAAGTTGATGTTTGAAAGCCCTGGTTCAGCCTGAACCAGCAAAGGCCGATCAGCTCTGCTCACCACAGCGATGGACGTATATCCACCTGTGGTTGGATGGTCGGGCATCATCACAATCGGCTGGCCATCGCCGGGAATCTGGATCTGTCCTATCATCATGCCCTGGGAAACGAGGTCAGGGCCAGTTCGATGGTTGAGCCGCGCACCCGTCAACCGGTATCCCATCCGATCCGACCTGGTCGAGACACGATAAGATTCTGCCCAAAACAAGTCAAAAATCTCTGCCGAGAACCTCTCCTGGTGCGGGCCAGGTATTACACCGATCAATGGATCTCGCTGATAATGAGGCCTCGCATGGGTCGGCATTGAACGACCGGCGGAGTGTGTATGCTGTGTGGTGTACTTCAAGGGCAGGTGATCCCCGATTGCCAGGTTTGCACCCAGACCTGCCCTGCTGTATGTGCTGCGTGAGCCCAACCAGGTTTCTGACTGAATGCCCCCTGCAACCGCCAGATAAGCCCAGTTCCCGCCTGCAACCTTTTGCAGGCGAACCTGATCACCTTTTCTGACAGAAAACGACATCCACATCGGCAGAGTCCGTCCATTAACCGAGAGATGATATCCGGCACCGCAGACTGCCATTAACGTCTCACAATCCACAATGAGGGAAGCCGTCGAGAATCCACATTCAAGTCCGGCCTGCATGGGTTGATTCCCGACCAGCCAGCTGGCGGCTGAGAAGGCCCACCAATCCATCGGGCCTGATTCAGGCAGACCAAACCGCTGGTATCCGTAGCGTCCCCTATCCTGCACCGACATCCATAAAGCCGCTTCTTCAACGATTAATTTCATATGGGGCTGCCACCATCAGATTCAACAAACCTCACGATATCACCCGGAGCCAGTAAAAAAGGCGTATCGCTGAGAGGGTCAAATAATTTGACTGTTGTCCGGCCAATGATTTGCCAGCCGCCGGGTGAATCAAGTGGATAAATCCCGGTTTGTTGCCCAGCGATGCCGATCGAACCCGCCGGGATGTTTGTCCGTGGTGACTTGAGCCGGGGTGTTTCAAGTTCAGAGTCCAACCCCAACAAGTAAGCAAAACCGGGCATGAACCCCATCATACCCACACGATAGAATCCGGAAACATGCCGCTCAACCACTTCTGACTCGGAAAAACCGGTATGCGCAGCAACAGACGCCAGATCGGGCCCATAATCACCGCCATATTGTACAGGGATTTCAATTTGCCGGATATTGTGATCTGACTTGATTTGGATTTCAGATAAGTGTTCGTTAATATGTGTAATTAATTCAGATTGATGCAGAACAAGGGGATCGTAGATCAAAAGGAGACTGGCATAAGCAGGCACCCGTTCCATAATGCCATCCAGTGAATGTGCTTCCAAACTTACATCGAGGGCCCTGACCTGGTCATTGATCAATGAAGAGACAGTATCGCCCCAATCAATAAGCAACCCAAATTCCCCAACAGGTAACAACCGGGGTGAAGGTTCAGACTTAATTCTCATCCAGCTTTTTACTCATTTTATAATGGATTGAAGCAGATAGATGGGCCCCAATCAGGGCTATGATGGCTGTCAGGTAAACCCAAAACAGCAGTGCAATGATTGTACCCACCGAACCGTATACCAGCCGGTATTCAGTCAACCCGCTGCTGATGTACCAGCCAAAGCCTCTGTTCAAGACCTCCCAGGCCAGCCCTGCGACCAGGGCGCCAATAAATGAAGCCCTGGCTCTGACCTTACCGGTGGGCACCCATTGATATAAAGCCCAAAACATGAGGGTATTGAAGACAGCTGGCACGAAAAATATCAATATTCGCCATAAAAATGTTTCACGCAAAGCCATGCCATTTACCGGGATATCCAGGTCAAGAATTATCTCGGCAAATACAGAAGTGCCAAGAGAAAGAAACAATAACAATCCCAAACCCACCATCATCAGAAATCCCATCAGGTATCTTTGGAACATCCCTGGTTGTGGTTTTTTAGGGAAAGCCCGGTTGATATTGACCGCTAAAAGGTTAAATACACTGAGTGAGGACCAGGTCAACGAAACCAATGCAAAAATGGTAACCGTCCCTCTTAACTCAAGTACCTCATTAAGGTTCTGGATCACAATCTCCTCGACCCCGGGTACCACACCCCTCAGCAGGTTTAGAAGCTGTGCCCGCACCACATGAATATCGACAAAAAAACTACCAACGACGATGAATACCAACAACATCGGGAAGATTGAGAAGAACGCATAATAGGCCAGGCTGGCCGCGGTTTCTGACCCTCGGGTCTCACCAAACCTTTCAAACGTTTCCCGGATGATACCAAGTATTCCACCACTCATTTTATCCAGGTGAGAATACAATCTCTTCAATTCATCGACAAGATTTTCGGCTTTTTTCTTAAAATCCATAATTTTTGATCGCCCAATTAGACAGTAGAAATCCGACTATTTAATTATACTGGTTTTGATCATCGCCTTAAAATCAGAGATTTTTCAAGACCAGAAACACATCATAAAATCATGACTCACCAGATTAAAACCAATCCACTCAAAAAAGAAAACTCATATTCTGGATAAACAATTCATACAGGGTATAATTTCTCTGGCATCTGACACACCAATCTAAGGAGAACTATGAACATTGAAACCATCCAGTCATACTATCAAGCCCGGGGGCTCCA
>SKPR01000248.1 GCA_007119455.1 Candidatus Brevefilum sp.
CTGTTACCCCTGCCAGGACGTTTTCAAGTTTCTCAAGCAGCTTGGTGCTGTCGGCCTCAATCTCTTTCGCCAGCTCCTCAGATGAACCAGGTAGCGATTGAAAGATCTGAGGTGTGGTATTGACCTCAAAAGTGAGCTTCTCAGCGCCTCTATAAACAGTCACTGAGATCTGATCACCAGGGGCATATTCTGATATCCTGGCAAACAACGCGGAAATATTCTGGATTTCTTCACCGTTAACTGCTGTGATCACATCATCAGATTGGATACCCGCCATTTCAGCCCCAAAACCAGGAACGACATTGGATACAACCACGCCATAATCTACCGTAACACCGAGCGATTCTCGGGCTGATTCTGATAACATTGTAAGCTCTCGTGGAAAAATCCCGATCAAAGGGCGATTCATGGTTCGGAGATCGCGTCCTTCTTCCAACACAGATTTGAGATTTTCGAATCCCAGCCGCCACCCTTTATTGATTTCTGCTTGAGCGTCTTCCCACTCAGGTGTGTTGCCCACACCGTTATGATGGAGGGTCACTTTAAACTCGTTATCTCCATTGAGGGGTGTGATCGTCACATCAACATCCGTCCAATCTGGTTCGTTACGACCGATCCACGTAAATGAAACCCTTTTGTTTGGGACGAGTTGGGTATAATGACCGCTGGCATAATAACCATGATTCCATGCCAGACAAATATAGCCATCTTCATTGGGATTGACCGCACTCACATCACACAACCACTCGCGAATACCTGTGGAGGATGTGAACGCACGGTATATCAGATCAGCAGGTGCATTGATGATCGTATCAAAAACTAAGACTTCCTCATCGGCCATTTCTACTCCTCCGTAGAAATAAGATTTCTAATTTAATGATATCTAAGTATACCTTGATATGAAAAGTCACCCAAACACCTGTACGACCTCCAATGATGAGCAGTTTAATGCTTTCAAACCACCTTTTTAAATTGAACAACTTCCATTGATACTGCTCAGAAGTGATAAAATTAACTCGCAGGTTCGATGCTAAAAGCAAATTAGAGAAGATCGGAATAATCTATTGTCAGCATCCTTCACCGGGATAAACCCTCAGGTATAGCACCTGGTCACACATCAATTTAGAAATTATAGAATAAGGAAGGCATTATGCCAGCACTTTCCCACGAACTAGGCATTGATTTAGGAACTTTAAATACGAGAATTGCAGAAGGTAAAAACATCCTCATTCAGGAACCAACGATTGTTGCCATATTACTGGACGAACTCAAACTGGTCGAAATCGGTAAGACTGCCCTGGATATGCTGGGCCGGGTTCCAGAAAACATCGAGGTAAACCGCCCCATGCGGTATGGGGTCATCGCTGAATACGAAATCACGGAGAACCTTCTGCGCGAGCTGGTTCGACAGGTAACGGGCAGGATGTTGCTCTTCAGACCTAAATTGATGATCACCGTCCCCTATGGTGTTACCAGCGTTGAACGAAGAGCTGTCTTTGAGGCCGGTTTGGGTGCTGGCAGCCGAGACGTCAACCTGATTCAGCAACCATTGGCGGGGGCCATTGGTGTGGATTTGCCAATCGGAACGCCAACTGGCAACATGATCATCTCGTTAGGAGGCGGTACAACCCAGGCTGGGGTGCTGGCCATGCATGGCATCGTTTCAGCAGAAACAACCCGCGTAGCTGGATTAAGATTGGATGATGCCATTATTGATTATGTCCGGAAAAAATATGGTTTGATAATCGGACAAATCACGGCAGAACAATTAAAAATCAGGATAGGCGCTGCCATTCCGCAGGATAATCAGCAATCCATGCAAATCCAGGGTCAGGACCAGGTATCCGGTTTACCCAAACCAGCCACCCTGACGACAGATGAAATCGTTGAAGCCCTCCAACCACCATTGGATGAAATTGCCGGTATGGTCAGGCATGTTCTAGAAAAAACACCACCCGAGTTAATCTCCGACATTATTGATCGTGGGGTGGCTTTGTGTGGTGGGACATCGCTTCTTCGGGGAATCGACAAGTTCCTCACCAAGTCATTAGGCATTCCGGCTTACCTTGTTGATAATCCCACCACCTGTGTGGTAGAAGGTGCAGCAAAGGCTTTTTCCATGATTGATGTGCTGAGTCGCAATCTCCCACCCAGGGTTTAATTTCTCGAATGCTAACCTTAGCAGAGAAGTTGCTGGTATAAATGCCCATGACAGATCTTGATGATGCCCAACTTGGAGAAAAAATAGCGGAGTTTCAAATTCGGCAGCGTGGATTGAAACGCTGGCTTAATATTGCCATTGGTATTTTATTAATCCTATCAACAATAGTCTCTGCAGTGATCATGTTCCAGGCCACCTGGTTAGCGGTAAACATCCATGGTCGGGCCGTAATCCTCAGGTTATTCTCACCTTCATTGATTCTTTATCCGTTAACGTTTCTCACCGGGTTCCTGTTCATCTTTAACGCGTTCCGCCTATGGTCTGCTGGTATAGACGTTTATGAATATGGTTTTATCCGTCACAAGAACTGGCATAAAAAACACTGGTATTGGGACCAGACATCTAGGCTCGATAACCGGGTGAAATATATCAAATTTGGGGGCAGTACCGTCTCGTTACAGACAAAAACCATTCTCGAAGATGACCAGCAAAACCGCGTCATTCTTCACAACCGCTATAATAATATGGAAGACCTGATCTACTTGATCAGGTTGCGCATACTCCCCGGATTAAAAGCCGATGCCCATGACCGCCTGCGTCGAGGTGAAACAATTAAATTCAACCAAAAGCTCAAAGCGGTTGAGGGTGGTCTGATGATAAATGACGAGCTGGTACCCTGGTCAGATATTAACGAACCGATGATTAAAAATGGGGTGCTAAAACTTAACCGGGCCAATAACCCGGACGAGTGGATTTTTCGATCAAGTAACAATCACATCAAAAACATGGATCTCTTGATTGAGCTCCTGGATGACCCGCCTGTTAACCAAAATCAATCGTCCCCCAGATAATACATTAAATGCTGAAGGTTTAGCACCGGATCAATGTGTTGCACTCGCACATCTTCTGGAACGATGAGCGTTACCGGGGCGTAATTAAGAATGGCCTCAACGTCCGCCTGTACCAGGCGATCAGCTGTTAATTGGGCTGCCTCAGCGGGAACTGTCAGGATTGCGATCTTAATGCCCATAGATTGAACTTCTTCTTCTAGCAAGTCGATATGCTGAACAACGACCGATCCGACCTGCGATCCGATCACTTTGGGATCTACATCAAACAATAGCACAATTTCGATGCCCCGGGCTGCAAAACCCTGATAATGGGTCAAAGCACGACCCAAATCACCTGCACCGACCACAACCACCTGCCAGATCCGATCCAGGTTCAGGATTTTCTGAAGCTGTTCAATCAGGTAATAAATTGAATAGCCCATGCCCTGTTTGCCAAATCCACCGAAAAAAGACAGGTCTTTCCGGATTTGTGCAGCGGTTGTTCCCAGACGCTCTGCCAGCATATTCGATGAAACGGTATGCAGCCCTTCTTTAGCCATCGTGTTTAATGTTTGCAAATACCAGGGCAACCGGCTGATTACAATATCGGGTACAGTTCCTTCTGTCATCTTGTTATCATCCTGTATAATTAAACTATTCAATATGGACTTGTTCAAACCATGTTCATTATACGCCATGTATCAGGTGGGATTCTCCACACTTTGATAGATCAAGAAAAGTTTGGGTTAAATCTCAGAATATACGTTAAAATAATGATCAGGTAAAACCGAAATGTATTGGAGGTTCTATGCGTGCAGGAAGGATCATTGCTTTCATCACAGCGGGGATTTTCATCATCTTCGCTTTCTTATTTATTTTGGGGGCATTCAGTCCAGAAGGTGATCCAGGCTGGATTATTATCGGTATCGTAGGCCTTGTCATCGGATTCGTCCTGATCTTTATCGGAACAAAGCTCAGCCCCCCTCAAAAAGCTGGTGACCAGGTGGTCAACTTAAATGTCGACCTGCCTGGTAATGTCGGTATGAAAACCATCAAGTGCCAATCATGCGGCGGGCCGATCACTTCAAAGGACGTCAAAATGATTGCAGGGGCACCCGTTGTTGAATGTCCGCATTGCTCAACAACCTATCAACTGACCGAAGAACCGAAGTGGTGAAAAATGAAAAAAAGACATCTCATCCTATTGACATGCCTGCTTCTTAGCCTGTTAGCCATCCCTGTTGCAGTTTCGGCTCAAAATTACAGCTTTGAGGTATTTGCAATGGAGGTGGAAGCCTATATCGAAGAAGATGGTATGCTCTCGGTCTGGTACCAGATGGAATTTCACAACCGGCCCGGCGCTGCGCCCATAGATTTCGTTGATATTGGAATGCCCTCGCCAAATTATAGCCTTAACAATATCGAAGCAAATATCGATGGTGTGCCCATCCTCCAAATTGAGGATTCACCCTATGTTCCCAACGGGTTTGCCCTGGGCCTGGGTGATGAGGCCATTCCGCCGGGTGAAATAGGTACGGTCTCGGTATGGATAACTGGGGTAAAGGGAGTCCTGACCCCATATGATTTTGGCGACCGTGAAAATTATATCAATTTCCAATTCAGTCCAACCTGGTTCGATCCCCAATTCGATCGCAGTGCCAACACCGAATATCGGGTGACGATCATTCTTCCGCCTGGGGTTGGCGATGAAGAGGGCGTTTATTATGATCCCGAAAACTGGCCCGGATCATCGACACCAGGCGACATCGGCCGGACTGAAGCAGAAAACCGGATATTTTATTCGTGGTTTTCAAATAGCGCAGTCACCCACACTCAATACATCTTTGGGGCAGCATTTCCAGACCAATATGTACCGGAGGATGCAGTAACCGACGAAATCCCACAAATAATCAGTCCAGGTCCCGCGGACCCAAGCCCAACATTTATCCAAAGAATCACAAGCGCTATTGGTGGTGACATCTGCTGTTTTGGTTTCGGCCTGTTCTTTCTTGCCATTTTCGGCTGGAGTATGTATCAGGGAACAGTGGGTGCGAATAAGCGAAAAATGCAGTACCTGCCCCCAAAGATGAAAATCGAGGGCAACGGCATCAAACGCGGGCTGACGGCAGTTGAAGCAGCGATTCTGATGGAACAACCGATGGATAAGATCTTCACGATGATCCTGTTTGGTGCCCTCAAGAAAGAAGCTGCCACCGTCATCAAACAGGATCCCCTTGAACTGGAAGTGACTGAGCCTTTACCTGAAGGTCTGCATCCATACGAAGAGGAATTCCTGGAAGCATTCAAACTCGAAGGGGCAAAAAAGCGGACGGCTCTCCAGAAGATGATGGTTGAGCTGGTTAACAGTGTTTCTAAAAAGATGAAAGGTTTTAGCTTGAAGGAAACCGTGGCCTATTACCAGGACATCATGCGCAGGGCCTGGAAGATGGTCGAAGAAGCAGACACGCCTGAAGTCAAGAGCGAACATTACAATCAGACTCTCGAATGGACCATGCTGGATGATCAATACCAGGAACGCACCCGTAGAACTTTTTCGGGTGGACCTGTATTTGTCCCGATCTGGTGGCCTCGATATTCACCGTCCTACCGCCGTACAATGGGTACCGGAACGGGCACAGTCAGGTCTGCGCCTGTGTCCGGTAAACCCGCACCCGGTGGCGGTCCTTCCTTGCCGACCATCCCCGGTTCCAATTTTGCGGCAGGCCTGATCAATGGTGTTACCGGTATGGCGGCCGGCGTTGTCGGCAACCTGACATCCTTTACTACAGGAGTCACCAACCGCACCAATCCCATCCCGCAATCAAGCAGAAGCGGTTCGGGTGGTTTCCGCGGTGGTGGCGGCAGTTCATGTGCCTGCGCCTGTGCCTGCGCCTGTGCTGGATGCGCGTGTGCCTGTGCTGGCGGGGGACGGTAAACCACACCGCTCATCGACATCTTTCATTGGATGTTGGACCTGATGGATAGCTAGAATGGAGCAAACAACCACGATCTTCGATAAGCTGGCTTCTTTATTCGATCATAAACCTGTGCCTGAACCCGGTTTATACCATTACCGGCGTGAAGATGACCATGAAAAAAAGCGCCTTCACCTGCGAATTGAGCCGAATGGTAGCGGGTTGCTCGTCATCAATGCCAGCCGAATGGTACAACTTAATCCATCGGCGACAATGATGGCCTATATGCATCTGGAAGAAGTTGATCCCAAACAGGCAGGACGGGTCATCCACAGGCATTTTCGGATACCCGCTTCAGAGGCCAGGCACGATTACCAGGATTTTTGTCTTCAGATAGAAAGGCTTTTAAAACCCGAGACCACCTGCCCGGTTTGTGACCTTGACCTCGAAATCAATGCACCCTTCAGTGCCAGACCCAGTGCGCCCTACCGGATGGACCTGGCCATTACTTACCGCTGCAATAATGATTGCACCCATTGTTATAATGCCCGGTCTCGCCGTTTTCCTGAAATATCCATCTCAGAATGGAAACAGATCATCGATAAGATCTGGTCGCTCAGCATCCCACATATTGTCTTCACAGGAGGAGAGCCGACATTATACACCGGCTTACCGGAACTGATTGCTTATGCTGAAGAAAAAGGACTGATCACAGGGCTCAACACCAATGGCCGCAAACTGGCCAACCCTGGCTTTTTGGCCGAGCTGGTCAATGCCGGCCTGGACCATGTCCAGATCACCTTCGAATCTCACGATCAAGAAATCCACAACCAGATGGTAAATGCCAGAGATGCCTGGGAAGAAACTGCGACTGGTTTGAAAAATGTGCTGGACACACGACTATTTGTAATGACCAATACAACACTGCTAACACATAACCAGTCTTCATTGCAGGAGACACTGGCTTATCTGGCCGATCTCGGCGTACCAACAGTGGGCTTGAATGCCTTGATTTACGCTGGTAAAGGTGAGGTTGTTGGCACAGGATTGCGCGAGGAAGATTTACCAGACCTACTTGAAGAGGCCAGGACATTTACCCAATCCCGTGGGCAGCGATTGATCTGGTATACGCCAACCCAATATTGTCACTTTAATCCAATGCAACTGGATCTTGGTGTAAAAGGCTGTACGGCGGCTTTGTACAATATGTGTATTGAACCCAACGGTGATGTCATCCCCTGCCAATCTTATTACCAATCTCTCGGTAATTTCTTATCCTCAACCTGGTCTGATATTTGGGAGCATCCGTTGGCTTTGCAGCTCCGTGACCGAACGGACGTCCCCCAAGGGTGCCAGTCATGCGAATATTTGCCTGAGTGCGGCGGCGGATGCCCGCTGGCCAGAGGACACCAGACCATTAACCCCATCCAAAATCCGATATTTTCGACCTGAATGGAGGCACGATGCCCAATTTGCTCAATTCAATAAAAGAACGATTAACTCAAAAAGAACCGTTGCCGACGGGGTTGTATACCTACCAAACGCCTCCGGAGGCTGAAGACCAGCACCGACTCCATTTGCGGATCGAGAAAGATGGAACTGGACTTCTGGTAATTGATGCCTCTACCGTCCTCCATTTAAACCAGACAGCAACAGAATTCGCTTTTCACCTGATCAAAGAAAATGATGCTGACCAGGTTGCTGAATCCATGACCAAAAGATACCGGATGGACAAGGAACACATACGCCAGGATTATGAACAATTTTCAGAACGGGTTCAGACGATGATTGACACACCGAATATGGACCCGGTGACTTTCCTGGACATTGAACGTCAGGAACCTTACACCGATGTAAATTCAGCCCCCTACCGGCTGGATTGTGCGCTCACATACCGCGTACCGGATGACAGCCACCTCGAACATGCACCCCTTGATCGCGTTGAGCGTGAACTGACAACGGATGAATGGAATGCTGTTTTCCACAAAGCATTTAATAACGGAATTCCACACCTGCTCTTTACAGGTGGCGAACCAACAATCAGGGAAGACCTGCCTGATCTGATCCTGCATGCTGAAGAAGTAGGACTGGTAACCGGGTTGGTGACCGACGGGTTGAAACTCTCTGAGGATGCTTACCGCAGTAAATTGCTGGTGAATGGCTTGGATCATTTGCTCATCATTTTTGATCCGGATAACCAGCAGGAATGGGCTATGCTTGAAAAAGTCCTTGAAGATGAATTGTTCACAACCGTCCACCTAACCTTAATCCAGGGACAGGATTTACATCCCACAATTGACCGTCTGGCAGCGATGGGGGTCAGATCACTTTCATTGAGCGAATCTGATCGGGAGCTCACTGATGAATTACAGCATCTGCGCGATTATGCAGCCGAGCACCAGCTCGACCTGGTCTGGGATATGCCTGTGCCCTATTCAAAGAACAATCCTGTGGTGCTGGAGCTGGAGAAAGGCGAAAACCAATCTCCCCCGAAAGGCGCTGGTAAAGCCTGGCTCTATGTTGAACCAGATGGTGATGTGCTACCGGCTCAGGGGCAATATGAAAAAGTACTGGGTAATATCCTGACCGATCCCTGGGAAGAAATCTGGGAACAATCCTGAGTGTGTATGGTTTTTGTTTAAGGTCTGCGTGTCATGAATCTTGAAGCATGGCATCAGAGATACCGGCAGCAGGCCAGTTGGACACAGGCCATGCGCGAGTACCTGTTTAACAAAATTGGTCTTTCTCCTGGTGATCAACTTCTTGAAGTCGGTTCGGGTACCGGTGCGATCATCGAATCACTTTCACAGACCCCTGCCTATCACCTGACCGGAATCGATATCGAGCTGCCAGGGCTTCGCTTTACACGGCGATCATTACCGCAATCCCTGCTGGCCGTGGCGGATGGGCACCATCTCCCTTTCAGAAATAATGTTTTCAGTATAGCCTACTGCCACTACCTTCTGATGTGGGTTGATGACCCAATGCGGATTATTCGCGAGATGCAGCGGGTGACTCGCTCTGGCGGCTGGGTTATGGCACTGGCTGAATCTGACCATGCAGGACGCATCGATTACCCTCCGCCATTGGACGATCTGGGACATTTGCAAACCCGGGCGCTTGGCAATCAGGGAGTAGACATTAAAATGGGCAGGAAACTGCGGTCAATTTTCAACCAATCCGACCTGGATGAGGTGGAAAGCGGGATTTTGGGCGCACAATGGCGAAGTAAAGCCGACCATTCCCTGGATGAAATCGAATGGGCGGTCGTGCATTCTGACCTGGATGATACCCTGTCAAAAGACAAATTGGCGAGGTTTCAAGATGCCGATCAATCGGCCCATTTGGAGGGCAGCCGGGTTCTTTTTATTCCCACCTTTTATGCAATAGGTCGGGTTAAATAATTGGCTGGATTTGGGACCGGCAATAAGCAAGAATTTCTTGCCAAATCTACCAAACACGGCTATAATAACTCTCACTATTCGGGGCGTGGCGCAGTCCGGCTAGCGCGCTTGCATGGGGTGTAAGAGGCCCTGGGTTCAAATCCCAGCGCCCCGACTTAAGA
>SKPR01000022.1 GCA_007119455.1 Candidatus Brevefilum sp.
CAACTCGTTCGATCAGAAACTTCTGTACATCTTCCCAAGATTTATCAATCAGTTCAGAAGCTTTTAGATTCCAGTTATCGCTCAAACGTTGTTCAAAGGTCAGGATTAAGCGCCTGATGAAAATTTGCATCAAAGTACTGTGGATCTGTTCAACAACTTCATCAATAGAATCCCCTTCGCCTTCTGTCAGGCCAGCAACCAGTTCATTCGAAAGGCGCAGGGGCACATGTATTAATGACGATAATTCATCATTGATATCCCTCTGTTGTGCTGTCTCATCTAAAGAGAGGCCATCAACAAAGGCGTCCAGCGTTTCCGTCCGTTCTTCCAGCTGCGTCTCAAAGCTTAATTCAGCACGATCAATCAGGGCTATTGCCCAATTTCTGAGATGATTATGCCAGGCATCAATCGCCTGGGTGGACAGATCAATTAGACGCGTACGCAGATCATCAGCCGAACTAACCGAACCCACCTGATCCATCATCAATTTCAATGTAAATGAGGGATGGGTAATGCCGGCCAGGTCAATAGGCGGTTGGGTATCTTCAAGGTAAGCCAGCAACTTCCAGGGGCCTTCTTCATCCTGCATCCCCTCCTGGATGCGGCGGCTAACCTCAGTGCGAAGCATTTCAGTGACGTCTTCACGCAGATCTTCTTTATCGAAAATCAGTTCTCGTTGCTCGTAAATTCGCTCACGTTGATCGTTAAGCACGTCATCATATTCAAGCAGATGTTTACGAACATCAAAGTTAGCGCCTTCAACACGTGATTGAGAAGATTCCACCAGCTTGCCGATAATGCCACTTTCAATCGGCACACCTTCGTCCACATTAAGACGATTGAGCAGGCCTTCCACCTGGGCACCACCAAATAAACGCATCAGGTCATCATCCAGCGAAAGATAGAACCTGGAAGAACCAGGATCACCCTGACGGGCTGCACGACCACGCAACTGATTGTCGATCCGGCGGGCTTCATGCCGTTCAGAGCCGATCACATGCAAGCCGCCCAGCTCACGCACTCGCTTCATTTCTCGCATATAGGTAAAGAAAGCTGCGACATCCTCAGCATAATCGCCATACGATTCTTCCGGAACCGCCTGGAGGACACGCAACCTGTCCTGCATGCGCATGTTGTATGGATCTTCATGGCCAGATTCTGATAATAGCCGGTTTACATTGGTTAATTGTTCTTCGGGCAATTCACCACCCAGCTTGATATCAACACCACGGCCGGCCATATTGGTCGCAATGGTAACGGCACCAAAGGCACCTGCATCAGCAATGATTTTGGATTCCTCGGTGTGTTTACGGGCATTTAAGACCTGATGCTGGACACCGGCTTTAATTACGGCCTCAAGCCGCTCCCAATCGTCGGAAGAGAGATTAAAGATTTCCAGCAAAGCGGCCTGGTTATCCTCATCCAGCGGGCTAAGAGAAGTCAGGCCATATTCTCGGCCCAGGCGGCGCAACTCCGCGCTGCGTAGACGGTCCAGGGGTTGATACAACTGGTCAAGTTCCGGGGTGGACATCACATCACGGTCTTTGAGTTCGTGATGGGTGATATAAGCATGCCTGACAAGGAAAACCTCAATCAACCGTCTGACATTTGATGCATTCAAACGCTCGGAAAGGCGATCTGAGTTTTCGACAGAGGTTGTTCCTACCAGTTGAGGCCGCCCTACCACATGGTAATAGATGATTTCTTTGGCAATCGCACGCAGTTTTGCTTCTTCCGTCCGGTAAACCACATCCGGGTAATCTTTACGATTCCAAAAAACAGGTCGCTTATTTCCATCATCCGGGTGGTAATAAAACGTGTATTTATAGCCATATTCATCCCGATCTACATCTTCGATCAGGTCTGGCTCATCAGCCATGGCCCTGTATTCCAGATGGGTCGGAATGGGCAGAACCTCCAAACCATAAATCTTGTAGAATTCTTCCGATTCAGTCAGCGCTGTACCGGTCATTCCGGACAATTTGTCATACAGGCGAAAATAATTCTGAATTGTGATGGTTGCGTAGGTCACATTTTCTGCCTGTACTTTGACATTTTCTTTCGCTTCAACAGCCTGGTGCAGGCCATCTGACCAGCGGCGTCCGGGCATCAGACGACCGGTGAATTCATCCACAATCACAACTTCATTATTTTGAACAATGTATTCTTTATTACGATGGAACAGGAATTCCGCCCTGAGCGCCTGCTCAAGGAATCCGAGCAACCGGGCCTGTTCAGGCGTGATATCTTCCGGCCGTTCCGGATCGCGTAACGGCATCCCGAGCAGTTCTTCCACATGGGCCAGTCCAATCTCCGACAGTGAGACCGCCCTGTCCTTTTCGCTGACTTCATAATCTTCGGGCACCAGTTGTTTGACAATCTGTGCCATACGGATATACCATTCGGAATCCTCATGGGATGGTCCGGAGATAATCAGGGGCGTACGGGCTTCATCGATCAGGATATTATCAACCTCATCGATGATGGCAAAATAATGGACGCGTTGTACACGGTCCTCTTTATTGCGAGCCAGGTTATCGCGCAAATAATCAAAACCAAACTCATTATTGGTCCCATAGGTGATATCGGCCTGGTAAGCCTGTTTCCGGTCGACCATGCGCAGTTGATCTTGCTCTTCAATTGGCGAACGATCAGCAGGATCATATAGGAATGCTTTTTTACCATGTTCTGTAACGGTGGCCATCTGCAAAATACCGACCGATAAACCGAGAAAACGGTAAATTGTTCCCATCCAGCGTCCATCACGACGCGCCAGGTAGTCGTTGACCGTTACCAGGTGGGCCCCACGTCCGGTAAGGGCATTTAAATATAGAGGCAGAGTCGCTGCCAGCGTTTTCCCCTCTCCCGTCTTCATTTCGGCAATCTCACCCCTGTGGAGGGTAATGCCTGTGATCAACTGCACATCATAATGGCGTTGCCCTAATGTGCGTTTACTGGTTTCGCGAACGGCGGCAAAAGCCTCGACCAGAAGATCATCCAGAGTTTCGCCCTGGTTCAACCGCTCTTTAAATTCATGGGTTTTCGCGGCAAGCGCTTCATCGCTGAGCGCTTCGTAAGCCGATTCTAGTTCGTTTATTTGATCAACAATTACACTTAATGTGTCAACTTTTCGTTGATGGGGATCCCCACCAAAAAGTTGGCTAATTTTCTTAAACATAAATAATTTCACCTTGCTGTGATGATATCTTTCGGTCTCTCACAAATTGTGATTATAGCACACGGAAGAAATTTACCCTAATATCCGGTAAAAAAATCTATACTTCATTAACAGTCTTTGGGTAGAATTTGAGGGATGTTAACACGATTCCTTTTCCCGATCATTACAATACTATCGCTTGTGTGGCCTGCAAGTGGTCCTTCTTCTGCCGTTAGAAACCGGGTTGAGCCTGCAGCTTTACCCGAAAGTGAACAAGTTGAGTTCAGTGTTGAATTTTTCCCGGGTTCACCTCATTATGTTGGTGATGTCCTCAGCGCGCGCATCACATACACAGGCGAAGGGGATATGGGTGGCCAGGAGATCCAGATTGCGTTAGCCGATGAACCCGAGCAGGTTTTGGATACAGCAAGTTTTTCGCGGTTTACCAACCAGGCTATATTTTACTGGTTCCTTAACACCGAGAACTCCAGACCCGGACATCTTCGCTTCACTCTAGAGATTCCCGAAACGAATGAAAAATGGGGGACTGGCCTGAACCTGCTACCCAATCCTGATTGGCGCGAGGGTGCGTGGGATTCAGTCCATACCCTGTGCTGTACGCTTCATTACATCACGGGCACCGATTCAGCCAACGATCTTCTCAAACTTCAACAAATCGTTGATGAAAGAAGCGCTGAGGCTTTAGCGCAATTTTTCCCGGATGATCCTCCCGATGTGTCGTTCTTCGAAGAACCATTAGGGGTTGTTCTTGTTCCCATTGTGGTTGGCCATGGCGGATTCGCACGAGATGAGGCTGTGATGACTTACACCGAACGAAATTGGGCAGGGATCGATTTTGAGATCCTGGTACATCACGAGATTGTCCATGTGATCGACCGGCGAGTCAATACCGAAGGTCCACGTCCATCACTTCTGGTTGAGGGCATCGCAGTCTACTACTCGGGCGGCCATTACCGTCAAGGCGATCCAATGTTAAGGGCAGCAGCATTGCTGGAAATGGATATGTACCTTCCCCTCACCGAGATCACGGACGATTTCTACGCTGCCCAGCATGAAATCGGCTATATGCAGGCTGCAGCGTTGGTGGCCTACCTGGAAGGGATATTGGGGCGCGAGGGCTATCTTGACTTCTATTTTAATCTCCCTGAAGGTGAAAGCCCAACAGCCATAATTTCTGCCGGTCTTGAGGCATATCTGGGTATGGACCTGGCAGCTGTAGAAACTGAATTTATCACTTATTTAGAGACATTGGAACCAGACGATGGTATTAAGGACGATGTGCGCCTGACGGTGGCAGTATATGATATGCTGCGCCGTTACCAGACCATTGTCTTCCCCAGTGCGCACTTTCGCACAGCCTGGTGGCCGCCAATTGAGCCCATGCGCGAGGCAGGGATCGTGGGTGATTACGCCTTCCGGGAAAAATCTCCCTTCGACATCATCATCGAAAACCTATTTTTGGAAATCCATACGAGTTTTGAGACCGGTGACTACCTATTGATCGAAAACAACCTGGCAATCATCGACGACTATCTGACAACAATCGAAACCGGTAATCGACCGTTTTCGCATTATGCCATTGGCTGGCCGTTGCCAAAATTGCCGGCACTTCCCCCTCACCCCGGAAGATGACAACGCTCACGTTCATGAGCGGCTAATGCGCAACTAATTCAGATTAACAATAAATAAGGTGAACCGCTGAGCAATTGAAGCAGCCAATTATCCACCGTTACATCAATAATCATCGGTACCAGCACGAAAACGATAATCACACAACACACAATCGCCAGGACAAGCACGGCCAGTACGATCAATAAGATCGTCCGGTTGGACATCTTTTTTTCTTTTTCTTCGGGTTGGGGAAGGTTATCTTCCGGAGACAAGGACATATTTTCTTCCTTAACAGCTATGGTTGATGGACATTAATAACTAACAATCCCGGAGAAAAACACTCCGGGATTGCGATGTTTTATCAGCCTCAATCAGGGTACCGGGCAGCCAGGCAACTGATCAAAGGTAATGGCACACCACCATGAGGCCGGCATAAACCACATGGTAACGGCAATAACACAGACCAGAACAACGATGGCAATGATCATGATAATCAACCAGGTTGGCAAGCCCTCGCGCTTTTCAGGCAGATCTTCTTCATCAGGCAGTTCTTCGACATCAACCATTGGGTCGGGTTCTGGCTGCTTGTAAGGCCTGGGCTCAGGTACAGGTTGATAGACTTCTGGCTCAGGTGCAGGCTTTTCGTAAGGTGGCTGCTGGACCGGGACAGCGGCTTCTCGTTCTCCGGGAACGGGTGTAACATCCGGGTCGTAGCTGATCTTTTCAAAGGCCAGGACGATACTATCACCCAGGGTAATCACATCGCCCGGTCGAAGCTCCTGCGCACCGGAAATGCGCTCACCGTTGAGGAAGGTGCCGTTGGTCGAACCCAAGTCCTCAGCATACATGCTACCCTCCCGCAGGATCAAGCGGGCATGGCGCCGTGAAACTTCGGCGTCGTTGATGACAATATCGTTCGCCAGGTCACGCCCCAGCAGCGTTTCTTCCTGGCGCAAAGGATATGTTTTACCCGGCGTGGGACCTGAACGCATGGTAATTTGATAATTGGTGCCGGCCATAAATGCTCCTGTTCGCTAATTGATTTGCTAAATATTGTCAATATAATAATGACTTTTGCTTAATTATTAGTTTAATGATTATTATGATTGCTGTCAAATCATTATAAATGAAAGAGCTTCACTTTGCACATCCATTTCCAAGCTCATGAATATCGTTGGTGGAAATGGAATGCGTGAAATTAGATTTCTTACTTTTTCCTTGCTCAACGGATCCAATTTGATTGTTCTGGTACAAGGATGCGATCAAAGACAGTTTCAAAACTACGTTCGATGGACGACAGCACCGCTCCTTTTTGAATTTGGTCATTTTTTATCAAGGCCAGGCTGGTCATCTCGACCTGGTCCAGCCCACAGGGAACAATTCCTTCCCAGTAAGCCATATCCGGATTAACATTCAGGGCAAACCCATGCCGTGAAATACCCCGAGCATCCACCTTGACACCGATCGAAGCAATTTTTCTCGGCCGGCTTTCATTGGTCGGCTCCTGCACCCAAACACCTGTTTTTCCAGCCACCCGAAAGGCTTCCAGACCAAATTCAGCCAGGGCTCTGATCAGCACTAACTCTAATTTCCGGATATACCCGACGTAATCGACTTCAGGGAGGCGATCGCCTTCCCAACCGATGGGGGCCAATCTGAGCAGCGGATAACCGACAATTTGACCTGGACCATGATAAGTAATATCACCACCCCGGTCCACCCACAGGACATCAATGCCTTTTTGGGTCAGAACAGCTTCGGACCACAAAAGGTTCTCAGACTGTCCCCTCCTCCCAAGGGTATAGGTATGGGTATGCTCCAGGAGCAATAAGGCCTCATCCCGTTCACCCTGGGCAATCTTTTCAGCCAAATCATGTTGATAATCCCAGGCCTGTTGATACGGGACCAGACCCAGATGTTGCAAACCGCATCGTTTTGACATATATCCTCCTAACTATTTTATGGTAAATCCTATCCAGGTTCAATAGAACCGCCTGGGGTCATTGAGCGCGTTTTTGTTTGTAAAATTCTGATAAGACATTAATATTCCTCAAACATCGTCACCTTAAGATTAAACTGATAAATTTTGTGTTTGATGAACTGAGATGCACAAGGTCATTCTATACTTACTTACATTTTCTTGATTTATTATGGAGCGAGATTAATATGGACTTGAATAAATTTACTGAAAAAGCACAGGCAGCATTAATAGCTGCTCAGAAGCTGGCGGCTGATTTCAACCATCAGACGATCGAGCCCGCACATTTACTATTGGCCTTGTTACAACAGGAACAAGGTGTGGTGCCAGCAGTCGTTACCAAGGTAGCTGGCAGCCCGCTGGCCTTGCGGGAGGACGTTCAAAAAGATTTGGATAATCGACCCAAGGTTTTTGGCGGCGGAACCGGCCAGCCCGGCTTATCGCAACAGGCAGCCAATGTTACGGAGGCTGCAGAGCGCTATGCTAAAGGCATGTCGGATGAATATGTCTCCACTGAGCATCTGCTGATGGGGTTAACGGAGAGTTCGGAAGGCAAACGGCTGGAAAGCTATGGCCTGGCCAAGGACGCCATTTTGAAGGCCTTGAAATCCGTACGTGGCTCTCAGCGAGTCACTACCCAGACCCCCGAATCAACTTATGAGGCCCTATCAAAATATGGTCGAGATCTGACCGCCCTGGCACGCACAGGCAAGCTGGATCCGGTCATCGGCCGGGATGAAGAGATTCGCCGCATCATCCAGATCCTCTCCCGCCGCACCAAGAACAACCCCGCATTGATTGGCGACCCCGGTGTGGGTAAAACAGCCATCGTGGAAGGTCTTGCACAGCGGATTATCAACAGGGATGTGCCTGATGGGCTGAAGAACAAACGCATCATCGCGCTGGACATCAGTTCAGTCATTGCTGGCGCCAAATACCGCGGTGAATTTGAAGAACGCTTAAAGGCTGTCCTCAAGGAGATTACCGAATCGGCTGGCGAAATCTTGCTGTTTGTGGACGAGATGCACACAGTGGTTGGGGCTGGCGCGGCTGAAGGCGCCGTGGATGCCGGTAATATGCTCAAACCCATGCTGGCCAGGGGCGAACTGCATATGATCGGCGCCACCACGCTGGACGAATACCGCAAACATGTGGAGAAAGACGCAGCCCTGGAGCGCCGGTTCCAACCGGTATTTGTCAGCGAACCCAGTGTGGAAGATACCATCAGCATCCTGCGTGGGTTAAAACAACGTTATGAAGTTCACCACGGGGTACGTATCACCGACCCTGCCGTAATTGCGGCGGCTACCCTTTCACACCGTTACATTGCCGACCGCCACCTCCCTGACAAGGCGATTGATTTAATCGATGAGGCTGCTGCCCGGTTACGAACCGAGATCGATTCAAAACCTCAGGCGCTGGATGAGGTAGACCGGGCCATCATGCAGCTGGAAATCGAACGCCAGGCACTCCAAAAAGAAAAGGATAAAGCATCCAAAGAACGTTTGGAGAACATTGAAAAGCAACTGGCCGATCTCCAGGAGGAGGCCAGCCAACTGAACACCCGCTGGCAAACCGAAATGGAAGCCATCCAGGAGATCCGCGATCTCAAAGAAGAAATTGACGAAACCCAAACAGAAATCGAAGCAGCTGAACGCCATGCTGACCTCGAAAAAGCCGCCCGCCTCCGCTATGGGACCATGAATGAACTGAATGCCCGCCTGGAAGATGCCGAAAAACGCTTGAAAGCGCTGCAGGAAGAATCTCCGCTGCTCAAAGAAGAAGTTGACGCGGAAGAGATCGCAGAGGTGGTGAGCAAGTGGACCGGGATCCCTGTTTCACGACTGCTTGAAGGGGAGATGCAGAAACTCATGCACATGGAGGAACGCCTCCATCAGCGTGTGGTTGGGCAGGAGGAAGCGGTTGATGTGGTCTCCAATGCCGTGCGGCGAGCCCGCGCGGGTCTGCAGGACCCCAACCGACCGATTGGATCATTCATCTTCCTGGGCCCCACCGGGGTCGGTAAAACGGAACTGGCACGCGCCCTGGCAGAATTCCTGTTCAATGATGAAGATGCCATGGTACGAATTGACATGAGCGAATATCAGGAAAAGCACACTGTCAGCCGCCTGTTTGGCGCTCCCCCCGGCTATGTGGGTTTTGAAGAAGGCGGACAACTCACCGAAGCCGTTCGACGGCGACCCTATAGCGTGGTCCTGTTTGACGAGATAGAAAAGGCCCATTCGGAGGTGTTCAATGCCCTCTTGCAATTGCTGGATGACGGACGCCTGACTGATGGCCAGGGCCGCACGGTTGATTTTCGCAACACAGTGGTAATTATGACCAGCAACCTTGGCAGCGAATTATGGATGAGCGCGGTCGAAGATGAAAACAGGATCAAAGAGGTTTCGCGTGAGCAGATTAACCGGCTGCTTCAGGCGAACTTCCGTCCCGAGTTCCTTAACCGGCTGGACGAGATCGTTGTGTTCCTCCCGCTGACACGGGATGACCTGGCGCAAATCGTCGACATCCAGCTGGATCGCGTCGCAGATCTTTTAGCGCAACGTGAGCTGACCTTAGAAGTCAGCCCGGATGCCCGGTCATACCTGGCTGAAGTGGGCTATGACCCGGATTTCGGCGCCAGGCCCCTCAAACGCACCATCCAGCGTGAGGTTCAGGACCCGTTAGCGCTGAAGGTTGTCAGTGGTGAGATCAACGAGGGGGATAAGATAAAGGTTTCCGGAAGCCCAGACGGGCTGGTATTCGAAACCGTTTCGGCTGAGGAATCCGAACCTGAAGGCCAGGCAGCCTGAAAGACTACGTAAAAACACACCGGATGGCAATTACCATCCGGTGTGTTTTTTTCTATTACTGAATATGGTCAATCAAAAAGATCATTACGGATTTTTTGATTCCCGTCAGGCTCGGGGAACGCCTGCATATAGACATCGCTATGCCCGCCAAATAAGCGGGTCACAAAACCTCTAAAACCTTTATTCATATCCGCCCCGCCCTGGCTGGCATGACATTCGGTCGCACTTTTACGGATCTCCTTAACCGGACGGTAGTCAATTTCCGCATGCACCGGAAAATCCACATCGGTGAGCGCCACCAGGTCAATATCTTTATTACGACCATATGTATGTGGATTTTGTCCGATTAAACGCAGAACCCACACTACAATTTTTAAGAAGGTACGGTTGATCAGATGGAAATAGAGTTTTGCTGGTTGATGCGCTGGCAATCCCTCGGGGTCTTCATATGACTCATCCGAAGCCAGATCGAAAGCCTGCCGGGTAGCATGGTGGATGGCGATATGATCCGGATGGCGGTAGCCGCCGATCGGGTCGAAGGTCAAAACCACATCCGGGCGGATCTGACGGATGAGGTGCGCAACCTCGGCTGCAACCTGCTCAACCGGTTGGGCGGTTAATGCTTTTGGATGGTCATTGGCTTCGGAACCGGGCATACCTGAATCCCGGTAATTCAGGAAATTAATTTGGTCAATCCCCAGTGTTTCAGCAGCGCAACGCAGTTCCTGGGTGCGCAGGCAGGCAGCGCTTTTAATGACTTCTTTGTATTCCGGATCAATTTCGCCCACCTCGCCCCGAGTGGCACAGATCAGGTGTACGGCCACTCCTCGCCGGGCGTACAGGGCCAGGGTACCGCCCATCCCAAAAGTTTCATCATCGGGATGAGCCATTACGCTCAAAAGTATCTTTCCAGAGTGATCATCGATTTTCGCCATTCATGTTTTCCTTAAGTTAATAACTTCAAGTTCTAATTTATACCTACTCATAACAGCTTAATCTTACTCTTTAAATACCTGATGGTCTTAATGAAATTGAATAACATTATTTGTTTGTCAGCATCAATCTGAGAGAATTCTGCCCGCTGGTCCATTCAGATCGAGCGTATCAGCGATGTCTTCCCAGGGGATGAAGACGAACTGCGGCCCTGCGGCACCAGGCCCTACTTCATATGCATCAAAGTTAATGCGCAAACCTTCCGGGAAAATATTCCAGTTATCCCGGCGCTGCAGAACATCTTCAGCCACCCCCTCCAGATAACCAAAATCCCTTGCCAACAATTCCTCTTCGACCAGTACATTTATCTCAGCAAAATAGTCTGCATCAGACAGGAAGAGATCACGTGGCAGCAAAAACTCCTTGTTGAGAGCATCGTAATTATAAGAAAAAGAAACGGTTGAGGGACTTGCACTTATGGCAATATAAGTTGTAATCGGCAGATAAACACTGTACAATCCATCCGATTGATAAGTGATTTCATAATCAATCTGCAGGAAACTGGTGGCTGGCATGGCATCATCAGGTCGTTGTGCATCACTTTCTTCCACTTCACTCACAAAAACTTCCACAACCACCTCAACCAGATAATCCATTTCGAAATTAAAAGGTGCAATGACTTCCGAATCGCCTTCCATATAGGGGTAGCGAATCTCAATCTCATATAGCGGATCATCTGACCCAAGCATTTCCGTTCTTTCCGTCATAGTGATATCGAGATCTGTTTCCTCACGGTCATTTTCCGATTCAACGACTTCCTGTTCCGTGGGTTCTACATCTGCCTGGTCCTGATTTATATCTGCCGGTTCTTCTTCAACTGGCTCAAAATCTTCAATTTCCTGCAATTCCTCGATAATTTCAGGCAGAGCCTCTTCAACCTGGGGTATGATTTCCCGGGCTGAGTCAATGATATTGGTGAGCGAACACGCTGATATCAACAGGCTCAAAGATGCCAAAATCACAAAAAATTTCTTATACATTGTTCTACCTCCATTCGATTTGTTAATTATGTTGCTTTATAAAATTCCTGTTTTTCCGCTTTAAAAACGATCGCCTGGCATGGGGGGGGCATGCCAGGCAATCTTCAGGGAGGAAACCACCATTTCTATCTGTCAGTACGTCTGGCGTCCTGCAGATTTCCTGGTGGAAGACACACCAAATACCAATAAAAGTTTTGTGTCTTGAATATAGTTTACTGGATTGGTGGCATTGTTTCATTAAAATAAGATTAGAGTTTACTATTTTTACCTTATTTGTAATATTAATCTTTGGGATCAGACGGGTGCCCCCTTTTGAAGAGATTCTCCCATGCCTCCAGTTCATCTTTTGTGAGCAGGCGGTTTCGTGGATCAAGGTCGGGCTCATCATCCACCAGTTTTTGCCATTCAGCGGCAAAGGCTTCCGAAGTCACCACCCTGGCATGCACAGCCCGAGCAGCCTGCTGCACCTGACGATCCGAACTGACCACAATATGATTACGTGCTTGTTTACCCAGTTGATGCAGCCGATCAAAAATTGCCTGATCTGCCTCACTTGATTCCCGGACAAAAATTGCCCGTACCTGTCCGTATTGACGTTTGCCCGCCTCACCAGCCGGAGCTTGGTCAAAATAAACCTCAACGGATTTACGGCGCAAGCGGCAGTACTCCTGCAGCATCATCACCAGTTTCATCTCATCCTCAGGGTCTGATAGGCTGAGCCCAGGCATCCGGGGGATGAGGTTATGTCCATCGATTATCAACATGATGTCTTAATTCTAACGCATGCATCAAGGGAAAAGCCAGGTTAGCCAACGGGCTTGTTTTTGCGTTAGAATTATCCTCAGGAAAAAAGAACAAAAGGATGATGTATGCAAAACAATCTCCACCCTTCCTGGACGCCACCCCAGGATTTTATCCAGGTCGAATCTCAGGTTACGGGGGTTGTGGTTTATGCACCACGACCGGAATCCGCGGAACAAGACCAGGCCAGAAGCTATGCCTGCCCAAATTGCGGTGCCAACATAGCCTACGATGTGGCAGCCGGCGGGGTCGCCTGTGAATACTGCGGCTATTCCGCACCGGTCCAGGCCAAACAGGTTGGTAAATCTGCTGAGAATTTCGAATTTACGTTAGAAGCAATTGCCCAATCCTCCCAGGGATGGGGTGTACAGCGTCAGATCTTACATTGCGATTCATGCGGGGGTGATATATCGATCCCCGATGGAACTTTGACCGCGACCTGCCCATTTTGCGCCTCACATCAGGTCAATGTTGTCGCCAGTGTGGAAGAGACGCTCCGCCCCCGTTTCTTAGTACCCTTTAAAATCACGCCTCAGCAAACCCGCTCACTGGCCGGTGAATGGCTGGGTAAAGGCTGGTACCACCCCAAAGAACTTTCTGCCAATACCGTACTTCAACGTCTTACAGGGGTATACCTGCCATTCTGGACCTTCAACACCAGGGTGAGGGCACGTTGGCGTGCCCAGGTCGGGTATGAACGGACATCCAGACAGTATAATGCTCGCACCAAAAGATGGGAAACACGCACTAAAATTGTCTGGCGCTGGGAAGATGGTCATGTAAGGTTGAACATCGAAGATCATCTTGTATCAGGCAGTGCTAACCGTCATATCAGTCACCAGATACTAAACCGTTTGTTACCCTTTCATCTGAATGCTCTGGTGGCTTATGAACCGGATTACCTGGCAGGCTGGCAGGCACAGGCTTACGAAACCACCCTGACCGAAGCCTGGGAGATCGGCAAACGAGCTATCCGTGAGCAGGCAAAGAAAGCGTGTCATCGTGACATCCCAACTTCTCATGTCAGAAATTTCAGTATGTCCGCCGATTTCACCGATGAAGCCTGGCGATATATCCTCATGCCAGTTTATCTGGCCGCTTACCAATTCGAAGATCAGATCTACCAGGTCATGTTAAACGGCCAGACGGGGGTTGTGGCTGGACAAAAGCCTGTCGCGTGGTTGAAGGTCTGGCTGGTGATCGCTGCCCTCCTGGCACCCGGCGTGTTCCTGGGTTTGATCGGTCTCCCATTACTGATGGTCGGTGGAATTGGGGTAATTAGTATTGGGTTGAGCATTATCTTATTTGTGGTCGGTGTGATCATCAGTTTTATGTTATATAACCAGGCACGCCAATCGGAGGCAAAATAATGCCTGACCAGACATCGCAAACAGAAATCATAACTGAATCCCAAACCCTCTGGCATACCGATCGATCGCCTTCTGGCTGCAATCATTGCCAGCGGGTCTTTCTCCTGCCACCCTCTCATGATGGCACAAACTGCCCCCTGTGCCGACGCGGAACCCTGGAAGCCCAACCTGTTCGCACCCGGCCTGCCGACCCGGAACGCCTGTTGCCTTTTAATATTTCCAAACAGGATCTGTCAACGGCATACGAACAATTCACATCGGGTGTATGGATAAAACCTGAGGATTTTTCAGCTGAACATCTGTTAAGAAGATCAGTCCCGGTTTTCTGGCCCTTATGGCTGGTGGATTGTAATATTCGCGGCAATTGGGAAATGGAAGCGGGTTTTGATTACCAGATCGAAAGTTCAAAGGATTATTATGAGGGTGGCGAATGGCGGTCACGGAAGCAGATTGAAGATCGTATTCGTTGGGAACCCCGTGTGGGTGTATTAGAAACCCGGGTTGATAACACCACTGCCCCAGCATTGGAAGAAAATGATAACCGGATGAAAATGACCGGTAAATATCAGCTCAATCAAGCCATCCCTTTTAACCCCGATTACCTGGGCGGCGCTTACCTTGAGCTTCCGGATTTAAACCCTGAAGAAGCCTGGCCGCTGGCCAGACCCAGGGTCGATCAAACGGCAGCAAGGATGTGTGCCAATGCCGCCGGCGCTCAACACCACCGTAATTTCACCATACAGGCGAGGTACGACAACCTGAACTGGACGGAGTTCTTCCTGCCCATGTATGCCACTTATTATACAGATGATGAAGGGGCCCCACAGATCGTGATTACCAATGGTATGACCGGCACCGTTCAGGGTCCACGCCTGGCTTCACGTAAACGCGGTATGCGAATTGCTGGTATCCTGGCAGCCGTGGCTGGTGCAATCTTCCTGCTGGCATTATTCGGCCTGTTGATTGCCCTGATCCTGCCACCTGCTGGCCTGATCGCCGGCTTATTGGGACTGCTGGGGGTGTTTATCGGCATCTGCGCCATAATCCCGGCTGTGTGGCCCGGTCAATGGAACCGCAAGCAAGAAGGGCCTCGCATCACCAATCCGGAAGGTGAGCGAAGGTGAAAATGGTCAATCCGGAACGTTTCCACCATTTGATTGAAGATGCCCGTTCCGCTGATTTTTCCGGTTGGGATTTTTCGTGGCTGGATGGACGCATGACCCAGGCTGACCCACCCTGGGATTATCAGGCTCTGGTCAACACGCATATCCAACAGGCTCGAAGTATGTTGGACATGGGAACCGGCGGTGGAGAATTTCTGGCCTCCCTGCCGAAATTACCACCAGACACCCATGCCACGGAGAGTTTCCCACCCAACCAGCCCATTGCTGAACAACGATTAACCCCTTTAGGCGTCACGACCCACAACACAGATGAAGATGCACCGTTACCCTTTGACGATCATCATTTTGACCTGGTGATCAACAAACATGAAAGTTATGACCCAGCTGAGGTTCAGCGGGTTCTCAAGCCAGGTGGTCACTTCATCACCCAGCAGGTTGGCGGGCTGGATAATCTGGAGCTTAACCAGGTACTGGAACCGTCTCAAAGATTTCCGATCACCAAGTGGGGGCTGACCCTGGCATTAACTAAACTATACGAAACCAATTTTACGGTTCTTCGCGCGGAGAAAGCGGCCCTGACGACGGCCTTTGCAGATATTGGTTCGGTGGTATATTACCTCAAAGCTATCCCGTGGCAGGTTGAAGGCTTCAACCCGGATACGCATCAAAATGGACTGGTGAGCATTCATAATATCATCGAAAAACAGGGGCATTTCCTGACGACAGCACACCGGTTTCTGATCCTCGCAAGAATCGGGCGAGGTGTACTTTGAAAAGGCTCTTGATTACATTCGCGGAATTGCTGTATGGGCTAACCTTCTTGCTCTTCCTGGTTGGTGGCACACTTACCCATATCGAAAATGGATCAGAACTCTCCCTGTGGCTGATGGCCCTTGCGATGATCATTTCAGCCGCCACAACCCTTTTATCGTTGTTGGATGTTCGTTGGCTGAAACTCAACCCGAGGGGTTGTCGTGGTGGTTTCTGGCTGGCAATGACCTTGCAGGTCGCTTCCTGGTTGACCTATGCTTATGCCATGTTCTGTCGTTTGAACAGAAGTCTACTACCCTTCCACCGGTTCATTGGCTTGACGACACTTTTATGGGCGATCTGGATGCTGATCTTTATTTACAGCCGACATGCCTGCTACCCTCAGAAAAAAGCCGGGAAATACGAAGAAACCCGACCGATTAAATCCACCATGGTGAGAAATGAGGAAAAATGAGTAATATTTTTGAATCAACCCACCCCCTGGTCAAACATAAATTGACCCGAATGCGAGACAAAGCGACCAAACCTAAGAAGTTTCGTGAACTTGTCCGCGAATTGGGCGCATTACTCACCTACGAAGCCACAGCCGACCTGGCCACACGGCCGGTCAGGATCCAGACCCCCATGGCGGAGACATCCGGTGAGGATCTCAAGGAAAAGATCGGATTGGTGCCCATCTTGCGGGCTGGTCTGGGCATGGTGGAAGGTGTCTGGGAACTGATGCCGTCTGCAGAGGTCTGGCATATTGGCCTATACCGAGATGAACGCACGCTCAAACCGGTGGCTTATTACAACCGCCTGCCAGTGGCTCCCACCGTAGCCGTGTGTCTGATCCTTGACCCGATGCTCGCCACAGGCGGCTCTGCTGTGGCAACTGTTGATATTCTCAAAAAATGGGGCGTGGCAAAAGTAAAATTCGTCGGCCTGATTGCTGCACCTGAGGGTATCGAGCGATTACACAGCGCCCATCCAGATGTCCCCATTCACATCGCCGCCATTGATGATCGCCTCAATGAAGATGGTTTCATCCTCCCGGGGTTGGGTGATGCCGGGGATCGCCAGTTTGGGACGTAATTTAAGCCTCGTTTATGTTTTCATATTTAAAACCTCCATTTTTAACGGAGGTTTTTTGTATCTTTGCTTGTAACTGCTCAGCATGTATGGGAATATGGGCTTTCCAGATTCCGAAGTCCCGAACACAGAACACTGCCTTAAGCTTCGGATTCCTTTTTGATGATATCCACCATTGATGCAGCTTTCACGATTGCCACGAAGGAATCGGCTTTGAGGCTGGCTCCGCCAACAAGCCCTCCGTCAATATCCGACATAGCAAACAGCTCTGCCGCATTATCGGGCTTGATTGAGCCACCATACTGGATGCGCATGGCTTCCGCCCGACTTTGACCAAACTGTTTTTTCAGCAGGGGCCTGATGACATCTTTGTGAACATGATTGGCATCCTCTGGTGTGGCTGCCCGACCTGTGCCAATAGCCCAGACAGGTTCGTAAGCAATGGTGATGGAAGCCGCCTGGGTTTCACTGATTCCGGCCAGGCCTTCGCCTAATTGCCGGGTTACAACCGCCTCGGTTTGACCTGCTTCATTCTCTTCCAATGTTTCACCAATGCAAACAATCACCTCAAGCCCGGCTGCTAATCCCGCTTTCAAGCGTTTGTTGACGGTTTCATCCGTCTCACCAAAAAGTTGTCGGCGTTCGGAGTGACCAACAATAACCAGATCACATACTTCTGAAACCATTTGTGGTGAGACTGCCCCGGTGAAAGCCCCTGATTCTTCCCAATGGACATTCTGTGCACCAACCTTCAACTCGGCCCCCAGGCAAAGCTCGGCTACTGCGGGAACAGCCAGGTAAGATGGACAAACAGCTGTATCAACATTATCAATCGCTTCTAGGTCGGGCAACAAGGCCTGAACCAGTGCCCGTGATTCAGCGATGGTCTTGTTCATTTTCCAGTTCCCGGCAACAAAAAATTTTCGCATTATCACTCTCTTTCTTTTACGGTTTTATTCATCCTGGATGTCTGTACATCCTGATTTTACCAGCTTTTATGACCCACTCGGATTTTTAAAATTGAAAGGAGCGGTCAATGTTAACCGCTCCTTTTGCTTTTTAAGCCTTAGATTCTATCAGCGCATGATCTGGGGTTCAAACCAGAAGCCATCATTATCCTGACTGGTGCCATTATTCCGGATAGTAAGAATGAATTTTACATTTTCACCAGCCAGATTGCTGAGATCAACTGAAATCTCATTGACCTGGCCATCATGCTCCTCATGCCAGCTCTGCAGGTTTTCAATGGGTCCGGTCCCGATTTGGTAATTCAATTCAAATATGAGGTCGCAAAGATCTCCTTCAACGCTACAACCGATTGTAGCCAGAAAATGGTCACCAGACTGGATTTTGATGGATGGATATGTGCCACTGATAAATCCATCCAGAGGATCGTCATCTGGCCGTGTCACCAGGATGGGTTTCTTTACCTTGGTTCCATCCTCAAGGTCACCTTCAGCCAGGCGGATCACATAACCTGAAGCTGATACGTCAGGATCACCCGAGCAGGGCAGGTTCGTTACAACGAAGGATCGCCAGCTTGCATCACAATAGGATTCAGCAAAATCAATCACCACCGTATCCAGGATATTAACCCTGATAGAAACTGTCAGATTCCCGTTTTTTGTTTGATCGAATGGGATTTTTAGTCCTTCAGAATCGACCAGAGCCCAGGTCCCACTATAAATATTCTCGATTCCGGGTGCTTCAAACCTTATCGACAGGTTGGCTGTTTCACCTGGCAAAACGGGTTCATTGAGCGGTATTCTGAGCGGTGCACTCATAGCATTTCCTGAGGCAAACACCAGCGCATATTCGGTTGACCAGGTGCATGAACCTGTATTCTGAACCTGCCAGGTTTTGGTGAATTCAGCACCGGCCAGCACCACGCTTCCAACCGGGAAATTGACATGCCCCAAAAAGACTGCCTGATTACAGGGAACAGGTGTTTGTGTTATGGTCGGTGTCAGCGTAGGTGTATGAGTCATGGTCGGTGTCAGCGTAGGTGTATGAGTCATGATCGGTGACTTCGTTGACGTTGATGTGGCCATCTTGGTCGGTGTGGCCGTTGATGTCGAAGTCTTGGTGGGTGTGGGTGTTGATGTCGACGTTTTGGTGGGGTTGGGTGTTGATGTAGCTGTATTGGTTGGTGTGGGTGTAAACATCTGCGTTGGCCATGCTGTGGAAGTTAATGTCACAGTCGGCGAAGGAATGGCTGTTTGGGTAAAGATTACAGGCAGTTCTTCATTGGGCTGGGTGGCTGTAGGCAGGTTAGCAGTCTCTTGCGTCTTAATGGCAGACAGTGTAGCAGCAGCATAGGTATGGGCCAGGTCAAGATCAATCGGCACAAATGGACTATCACTGCAGGCAGCCAGGACCATCCCAAGGACTAGAAACAAAATTAAATTAAATCGCATTTTATTGTCTTTCATCTTCTGTTCTCCATTTTTCAGGCCGTTCGGGATAATGGTTCCAGACCAGTCTGTTAATCGAATTGGGAATTTACTTCTATTAAGACGAAAATATGCGGTTTATGGTTCCATTGAAAAAGTGATCTGGATGACCAGATCACTTTAAATGGTTTTCTTGTTTTCTTTTTTTAAGAGTAAGGAAGGAAAAATCGGTAGATTATTAATGGGTTAAGCTCACCCATAATATTCGGTGGTTTTTCTCCCTGTTTAAAGCAAATGCTGCAGCAAGGCAGAAGCGATACCAAAATAAATTAACAAGCCGGTAATGTCCTTAATCGTGGTGATCAACGGGCCCGAACCCGCAGCGGGATCAATACCCATCTTTGTGAGCATAAATGGGATCAGGAAACCCAAAAAGGTAGCAATGAGCATGGTCAAACCCAGGGCAATTCCGACCACCAATCCAAGTTCTGGCAGACCCTGCCATACTGCTGCGAAAATACCTGTGATTATCCCCGAGACAAGCCCCAACCCCAAACCAACGCCAATTTCCCTGAGAATATGCTGGCCAAACCGACGTGGTTCAATATGCCCGAGGACATAACCACGAATGAAGATCGAGGTCGATTGAAGCCCGGCATTGCCACCCATATCCATGATAACCGGGATAAATACCGTCAGGATGACAACCGATTCGAGGACATCCGCAAAAACCTCGATAACACCACCGGCAAGCATGCCACCAACCATGGTGATCAAAAGAAAAGGCACTCTGACTGCCCACACCAGCCAGATTGGACCCCGCACCAGCAGGTCACTCTTAGGTGCCTGGGTGACTTTAGCTGAAAGGATACCAGCCCGTTTGTAAATATCTTCCGAAGTTTCTTCCTCCAAGACTTCCATGGCATCATCCGCTGTGATCACACCCAATAACCGGTTATCAAAATCCACAACAGGCAAAGCCATCAGGTCGTACCGATTCAGAATCCGGGCAGCCAGCTCCTGATCTTGAAAGGCTGAAATAGAAACAACCTGGGATTTGGCAATTGTTCGAAGCGGTTCATTCGGGTGGGCACGTAAAAGCTCAGCCAGACGGATTACGCCTGTCAGACGGCCATGGCCATCCACGCCGTATACATAGGGAATTTCCTCATCCCGGGCGGGTTGCGCTCGGATCTCCTGTAAAATCTTACGTGCGGATGTTTCATCCGGGAAGACATAATAATCCGATGTCATTATTCCACCAGCGGTATCATCCGGATATCGCAGAAGTGGGCGGATACGCTCTGATTCAGGCAACGCAGACAGAACCTGTTGTCTGAGTTGTGGGTCAAGATCGCCCAAGACATTAGCAGCTTCATCTGGGGCCATCTCGGTGAGCACCTCAACCAAAACTTCAGGTGCCAGGCTCCCAGCGATGATGGCTGCATCCTGATCTTCAATCTGCTCCATGATGTCCGCTACATCTTCTGCCCTGGCTACGGGTAATAATTCTTGCTGCTGCTCATATTCCAGTGATTCGTAGATTGTAGATTTATCGGCCGGTAACAGCGTACTGAGCTGATTACGCACTTCACGCCAGCGGCCTTCTTTAATTAGATTTAAAATTCGATTGATATCAATTTGGCGATTGCGTGTTTTCATGACACCACCTTTTATTAATCCATAAATAATTCATTTTGCTTGATCAAGAAAGGCCGGCAATAAATAAACTGGCAAAAAAGAAATAGATCAGCATGCCGGTGAAGTCATTTATGGTCGTAATCACGGGCTCCGAGGCGACCGCCGGGTCAATGTTCAACTTGTTAATAATCAATGGGACCAAAAAACCCAAAGCTGTGGCCAGCGTGACGGTACATAATAACGAAAGCCCTACAACCAGGCCAATCTGAAAATCACCCTGCCAGAGTCCCGCCATCAACCCTGCCACAAACCCTAAAATTATCCCCAACCCCAATCCAACAGCGACCTCCCGCAGAATGTGTTTTGCAAAGGATTTCGGGTCGATATGACCCAGGACATAACCCCGGATAAAAATGCCCACAGATTGTGTGCCACTGTTACCCCCCATATTCATCACGACCGGGATGAAAAAAGCCAGAATCACGATCGTTTCTAAAGCTTCTTCATATATGCCAATAACGCCACCAGCCAGTAAGCCCCCAATCATTGTGAGCAACAAAAATGGAAGTCGTACCATCCAGGATTTCCAGATCGGCCCCCGTACCATCAAGTCACTTTTAGCTGTCTGTTGATCTCTGGGTGATAAAATACCTGCGCTTTTGTAGAAATCCTCCGTGGCCTCTTCTTCGAGGGCTTCGATGGCATCATCCACAGTGATCACACCCAGTAACCGCTCGTTTTCATCCAAAACCGGTAAGGCCAGCAGGTCGTATTTACTCAGTAATTGCGCTGCGACTTCCTGGTCGGCTGTAGCCTCGATCGAAACAAACTGGGGATCAGCGACGGTTTGTAAAGGCTGCTCGGGGTGAGCCCTGATCAGGTCCGCCAGCCGGGCAATCCCGGTAAGACGCTCCTGATCATCAATGGCATAAATATAAGGAATTTCTTCATCCTGAAGGGGTTGCTGGCGAATAGCATCAAAGGCCTTTCCAACCCGGGTTTCCTGATGGAAGACATAATAATCAGACGTCATCAACCCGCCGGCTGAATCATCTGGGTATTGGAGCAGCGATTGGACTTCTTCTGAATCAGTCATCCGATCCAGAGATTGCTGGCGCAATTTGGGGTCAATATCTCCTAAGAGGTCAGCGGCCTCATCGGGCTCCATTTCATTCAAAACTCTGATGAGCACCTTGATATCCAGGTGCTCGGCCAGGCTGGCTGCGTCATCATCATCCAAAAATTCAATAATATTGGCCGCTTCACCCACTTCGATAAACTTCAACAAGCGCGTTTGTTCTTCTACAGATAATTCCTCAAAGATTTCAGCCTGATCCGGTGGCAGCAAAGGTACAATCAGTTCCGCTGCCTCCGCCCGACGGCCTTCATCGAGAAGCTGGCGGATTGCTTTTATTCTTTCAATGTTTCGTTCTTCAGTCATACCTCACTCCTTCTTGTCAAACAATCCATAAAATCTTGTTCAATCCCCAATTATTATTAGCTCATGAAAGGATTTCACCGGATAAGCCATATACATTTTTCTCAATATTGTCAATCCGACACATCAAAAACTGACTCAATTGCCGGTGTTAATGATGAATAGCTTCCTTAAGAATCTTACGGATACCCGTGAATATTGTCAATTTACATGTGTCTGGTCACGATCATTCAACCGTTGTGCGGTTTATGCGTGATGAATTCCTGGAACGGGCAGACACATAACTGCCCGCCATCATTGATAACGGGCAGTACCATTCATTTGATATTGGATTAATCAGGCGTCATCCAGGGCAGCTAAACCTGGCAAAGTCTTCCCTTCAAGCATTTCCAATGAAGCGCCGCCACCCGTTGAGATATGGGTGATGCGGTCATCCAGTCCCGACTTCTTAATAGCCGAGGTTGAATCCCCACCACCGATGATGCCGGTGGCCTCACTCTCAGCAATCGCCCTGGCAACTTCAAATGTGCCTTTCGCAAATTTATCAAACTCAAACACACCCATGGGACCATTCCAAACGACGGTGCCTGCGCGCTCGATGATATCCCGGAAGGCTTGAACGGTGCGGGGGCCAATGTCCAAAATCCGCCAGCCAGCCGGCACATCGCCCACATCCATGATCTTATCTGCAGCATCAGCAGCAAAATCATCCGCTATGACCACATCAACCGGGAGAACTAATTTGCCGCCAGCTTTGTCGAGCAGGGATTTTGCGATCTCAAGCACTTCATCCTCCACCAGAGAATCTGCCATTTCATATCCCTGCGCTTTGAAAAACGTATTGGCCATTCCACCGCCAATCAAAATCCGATCTGATTTATCGAGGAGGTTTTCGATCACCGGGACTTTATCGCTGACCTTGGCGCCGCCCAATATCGTCACAAAGGGCCGCTCTGGTTCAGCAATGGCATTGCCCAGATACTTAATCTCTTTTTCGAGAAGAAAACCCGCTGCAGCCGGAAGGTAATCTGCCACACCAGTCGTTGAAGCATGGGCCCGGTGAGCGGTACCAAAGGCATCATTCACATACAGGTTAGCCAGAGATGCCAGTTGTTTGGCCATCTCAGGGTCATTTTTCTTTTCACCAGCATGGAAACGGGTGTTTTCCAGCACCAGCACCTGGCCGAACTCGAGTTCTTCAGCAGCTTTTTCAGCCGTTTCGCCAATGCAATCTGATGCAAAACGCACCGGTGCGTCAATCAAGCCATCCAGATACTCCGCTACGGGTTCCAGGCTTAATTCAGGTTTCACTTCACCTTTAGGCCGTCCCAGGTGTGAACACAGGATCACAGCAGCTCCCTGTTCAATCAGGTACTCAATGGTGGGCAGTGCTGCCTGGATCCGCGAATCGTCCCCTACCTGCCCATCATCAATGGGCACGTTGAAGTCAACCCTGACCAAAACTTTTTTTCCTTTCACATCAAGATCGGTAACCATTTTTTTATTAAACATTTCTTTTAGATCTCCTTTCATAAAAAATGCGTAATGTGCAATTTTCAGCAGCACATTACGCAATTATCTTGTTGGTCCTCTAACCCTCAGGTCAGAGTGCTTTTGCCATCAGTGCTGCCAGGTCGGCAGTGCGGCATGAGTAGCCCCATTCATTATCATACCACGTGACGACCTTGACGAAGGTGTCGTCCATCACTGTGGTCAATTCTGCGTCAATAATTGAGGAGAAGGGATTACCCTTCAGATCCATGGATACCAGGTCTTCGGTGGAATACGCCAGGATGCCCTTCATTGACCCTTCGGCAGCCTCTTTGAAGAGGGCATTGAGTGCTTCAACTGTGGTTGGTTTTTCAACCTCAGCGACAAAATCGACAATGGAAACAGTCGGTGTGGGAACACGCAGGGCATAACCATCAAATTTCCCCTTCAGATCAGGGATCACCAGCGCGATCGCCTTGGCTGCACCGGTGGTGGTCGGGATGATATTCAGAGCTGCTGCCCGAGCACGTCGGTTTTTGCTGTGTGCCAGATCCAGGATGCGTTGATCGTTGGTGTATGAGTGAATGGTGGTCATCAGACCCCGTTTGATCGTGAAGTTATCGTGCACAACCTTCGCCGCAGGAGCCAGGCAGTTGGTGGTGCAGGATGCGTTCGAAATAATGTGGTGCTTATCTGTGTCATATAGGTCGTCGTTAACACCCAGAACAATCGTCAGGTCTTCATTTTTACCTGGTGCGGTGATAATCACCTTTTTGGCTCCACCGCCAACAATGTGCGCATTGGCACCTGGTTTGGCATCGGTGCCCTTGCCATCACGGAAGACCCCGGTTGCTTCGACGACAATCTCCACACCCAGGTCAGCCCAGGGCAAGGCCGCGGGGTTACGCTCTGACATAACCTTGACTTCATCGCCATCAACCACGATATTGCCATCTTTGACTTCCACGGTGCCAGGATATCGGCCGTAATTTGAGTCGTATTTTAATAAATAAGCGTTTGTTTCTGCATCAAAAAGATCGTTGACTGCCACAACCTCAAGGTCATCCCCATGTAATTCTTTGACAGCCTTTAAGACCTGCCGCCCGATGCGGCCGAAACCATTGATTCCAACACGAGTTTTCATTCTACTGTTTGCCTCCTACTAGGAAATTAAATACCGGATCAATTTTACCACTACTTAGGCGCGTGACTATACAACATGACAGGTTCAAATATTAAAATTTTAACGAATCAGGGGGCCGGTACGTTCGTAGAAAAGATCCATCACGGTTTTAGCAAGACGTTTGGAATCATGTCGCCAGGGATGTTCCTGATCGACCAGGTTTGCTGAATATACTGTGACATGTTTATAAAGAGCCATATCCGCCTCAACCCATTCCGCATTAGGTCCCAGATCACCCTCAAAATGGTTATTGGAGATCACCATATCGAAAAGGCCAGTACCGATATGTTTTTCAATCGTTTGCACGTGATCCAGACAATTGAACCGATCGGTCTCTCCCTTTTCAGTGGCTACGTTGCACACAAAAAACTTGATCGCCTTGCTGGCTCTAACAGCATCTGCCAGATCACGCACCAGTAAATTGGGCAGAAGGCTGGTGTAAAGGCTTCCAGGACCGATAATGATCAGGTCTGCATTCAGTACAGCAGAAATTGCCGGCGGAAAAGCGGGTGTGTTGGCTGGATCCAACCAAAGACGTTTAATGTAGCCATTGGTATCACGGATTTGGGTTTCTCCTGAGACATGGTGAATTTTTCCATCACCATTTTCCAGATCCGCCAGGAGCTGCACATCTGTGAGTGTGGATGGCAGTACCTGACCAAACACAGCCAGAACCCGCCCGGATTCAGCCACAGCGGACTCAAAACTCCCGGTGATTTCGCTCAGGGCTGTGATAAATAAATTACCCAGGGAATGTCCTTCCAGGCCTCCCCCTGTTGAAAACCGGTATTGGAACATCTGCGAAAGTAAATCTTCGTTATTGCTCAAAGCAGCCAGGCAACTGCGGATATCTCCGGGTGGCAGGATGCCCACATTTCTGCGTAATTCTCCCGATGAACCCCCGTCATCTGCCACGGTTACAATCGCCGTTATGTTGTGGGTGTGGGCTTTGAGTCCACGTAATAATGAAGCCAGTCCATGCCCCCCACCAAGAACGACCACCCGCGGCCCACGTTCTCGCCGACGATAGGTATCAATGGCATCAATCACTGGGGTACCCGGAGGGACAAAGGGCTTGAGTAATGAACGATTAGAGCCCCAGATCCCAATCAGGACCATGATCACACCAAACCCACCAAAAATGATGACCCGAATGGGCCGATCCAGAAATCTCAAAGATAGATAAGCGAGGGCTGGAAGAAACCAGGAGTCAGGTGCTGTCCGGTAAGCATCCAGGATGATCAGGGCCATCCCGAGGCCCAGAAAGGTGGTACCTAAAAACACCAAAATGAGCCAGCGTTTATAACCTAAACCTGGCCGGAACCAATGCGACTCACGTTGGAGTTTTTTCCATAAGTTAATAAAAAAAGTTCGCCAGTTGGCTTTCATATAAGAAAAATCATAGCAGGATTCTACCGATGAGTCAACGTGCCTTAATGTTTTCAATAAAAAAACCTATCATCATTTGGAACGTAATGGAAAACAGAAGGATCAAGCAGGCAAATCCGAATAAATTCAATCCGTAAGGGCTACGATACACCATGCTATAATCTTTCCATTCGTCGCTGACTAACCGCTCAAACTCCCGAACTAGAAAACCTACTGACCTTATCTCTTTTGCTCGCTACTGTTCAGGCAGTTCTGCTGCTGAAGTCTGGGACCCCATCGTCCCTTGCATTCTGAGCAGTTACTTTTATTCTTATAAACTTTGTATAAATTTGAGCTAAAATTAGGCCATGTTACCTGATATTCGCGTTCGCCAGCGAGATTACC
>SKPR01000140.1 GCA_007119455.1 Candidatus Brevefilum sp.
CCGCTTGAAGGCGATGGAACTGCTCGAAGCGATCAAGGACTCCCTCAAGGACGCAGAAGAAAATGATCTCACCTCGGTGACCCTGGCTCTGTGCGGAGAAATGCTGGCAACCCATACCGTGGTTCAAAAAACGGCAAAAAAACAAAAGAGAAATCTTCCCGAACTGGCGCCCACCCTGGCTGAAGCACAGATGCTGCGCCAGACCTGGCAAATGAACCAGCCTTCATACCTGCGGAATTTTCTTGACAACGAATTCTGGCAGAAACAGATGAAAGGCGGGGACCTGATCGATAAAATCTTCCGGGTTTACCTGTGCTTCTACCTGTTGCCCATTGACCTGGCCCAGAAGTTATTGGCAAACCTGCAAGAAAAACCAAAAATACCGGACCTGGAATTTTTTAAAGAAAACATGCCGGATGAGTCCGCACTGCATTCAAACGTTATCTCGGCTGAGTATCTGAATGAGGAGGCCAACCAGATCCTTGTCAGGTCTAACCTGCGGCTGGTCGTCAGTGTAGCAAAGCGGTATTTGAATCGCGGCATTTCGTTTCTCGACCTGATCCAGGAGGGCAACCTGGGGTTATTACGCGCCGTCAAGAAGTTTGACCCGACCCTTAGCTACAAATTCAGCACGTATGCCACCTGGTGGATCCGGCAATCGATCAGCCGCCATATCGCCGAACACGCCCGGACGATCCGCATCCCCGTTCACATGTATGAGTCCATTTCGCGGATCATTCGCATCCAACGCACCCTCACCCAGAAACTGGCACGTGATCCAACCCTGGAAGAGATTGCCCTGGAGTCTGATTTAATGGACGAGAAGACGGTGGCAGCGATTCACCGAAGCCTCGATGATGAGACTGTCCTGGACCCTCAGCACGCCATTGCCTGGGAGGATGCCATCGACAAGATCGAGAACATCCTTAAAGTGGCTGAGGAACCCATTTCACTGGAGAGACCGGTTGGCGATGAGGATAACAGCACCCTGGCTGATTTTATTGAGGACCAGGAAGCCGCGGCACCGATGGATGAGGCTGTCATCGAAATCCTGCGCGACCAGGTGCGGGCATCCCTGGGGGCATTGTCCGAGCGGGAACGCCAGGTGCTGGAACTTCGTTTCGGGCTGGTTGATGGCAAGGATCACACCCTGGAAGAGGTCAGCCAGTATTTCGATGTCACCCGTGAACGCATCCGCCAGATCGAGGCGAAAGCGTTAAGAAAACTTCGGCACCCCAGCCGCAGCAGTGATTTACGCGAATTTCTTTCCTGAACCCCTGGAGACACTTACATGACAGACCTTGAAAATGTCCCTTATGAGCAATCCCGTGATGGCAACCGGGCTTTCTGGGACGAAGTCACCCCGGTTCACCTTCAAGCTTATGGTGTGGAACGGTTTCTTGAAGGCGAACGCTGGCTACCAACGACAATTCTAGAGGAAGTCGGGCCGGTCAAAGGCCTCTCGCTGCTCCACCTGCAATGCCATTTCGGGCTGGACAGCCTGGCCTGGGTCAGGGAGGGGGCTGAGGTGACGGGGGCTGATTTCTCGCCCATTGCCATCGATGCCGCACGGGAGCTTTCAAAAAAGGCGGATTTGCCGGCCAGGTTCATTTGCTCCGATATCTACGAGCTCCCCCATGTTTTGGAGGACAAATTTGACATCCTCTTCACCTCGATAGGCGTGCTGTGCTGGCTGAAAGACCTGCGGAAATGGGCTTCGGTCATCGCCCACTTTCTGAAACCAGGCGGCTTTTTCTACATCATGGATGGCCATCCCCTGCTGTATACCTTTGATGATGAGGGCAACTGGAAGTTCATGCTGTCGTATTTCCACAAGCCTGAGCCCTATGTGTGGGAAGGCGAACATCCCGATTACATGGACCCATCGCACATCAGCTATGCAACCACCTACGAATGGCAGTGGACAGTCAGCGACATTATCAATGCTGTCCTGGGCGCAGGGTTGCGGTTGGAATTCTTCAATGAGTTCGGGGCACTATCAGACCCTGTCTACCCGGAAATGAAGCCCGATGGAAAGGGCCTGTACACCTTCCCCAATATGCCTGTTCCGCTCCCGATTCTCTTCTCATTGCGAGCCCGTAAAGAAGACTGACATGCCCGGTCAGGAACCCCTGTATGAACGGATTTACAGGATGGTGAGTTTGATCCCGCGCGGAAAAGTGGCCACCTACGGCCAGATCGCCGACCTGGTGGGCGGCTGTACCGCCCGCATGGTGGGTTATGCCATGGCTGCGCTCAAGAGCGGCAGTCATCCCGCGGTACCCTGGCAGCGCGTGATCAACGCCCAGGGCCGGGTCAGCATTCACGGCGACGGGTTCGGGAATGCCCTGCAGCGGTCTATATTGGAAAGCGAAGGTGTGGTCTTTGACGCCCGCGGGAGGGTGGATTTTATGCACTTCGGCTGGCCAGGGCCAGATGAGCCGTATTGATTTTTCCCTTTTTCAACGTTATCGTTAAAGCAGCAACCCAAGCCTACCATTGGAGGTCACATGATGTCCCTTGTATCACGTCCGCATATGCAAATCATTTTATTCGTCCAAAACATGAACAGCGAAGTGCGCTTTTATCGCGATGTGCTCGGTTTACCACTGCGCTATCCGCAGGGGCTGGATGACTTTGCCAGCGAGATGTGGGTTGAATTTGAAATGGGCGATACCCTCCTGGCGCTGCATGGGGGTGCGGAGGAAAAACCCGATGATTTGCACCAAATCGTGTTCACGGTAGACAATGTCGCCCAAAGTCGGGAGATGATCATCAACGCCGGAATCGAGATGGGCTCCATGCGCACATTGGAAGACGACTCACTTTCCGCCAGCGGGTTTACGCCAAACGGTCACCGCTTTTCAATCCGGTCGAGGGTTTAATCTTCAAGTTAACCAAGGTTTTCCTCTGGCTAATTCCCAGAGCAAGGCGTTCTTCCTGCCGGTTATGATATAATTTGCCGGGGCAAATCCCCCGGTATTAACAACTTTTCAGCAAGGAGTAGCAAATGGGCGCAAAGATCGTGGTAGGCGGTTTCTGGGGCGATGAGGGTAAAGGATTGGTCAGCGCCTGGCTGGCTTATAAGGCCCATTCATTAGGGGTATTCCGGGGCTGCGGAGGCGCTAACCCCGAACACGGTTTATTCTTCAAGGACAATTACATCCGGACCAACCAGCTGCCGCTGGGCTTCATCTTCGCGGAATGCCAGGTCGGTCTTGGCCCGGGAACGGCTGTTGATGTTGATAAGTTTCTGGCTGAGGTGACGCTTTTCCGACTATCCCCCGAGCAGGTCAGGGTGGACTACCGCTGCCCGATCATCACCCCTGAAAACATCCAGGAGGAGATCGATAGCTCGAAAATGGACTCTATCGGCAGCACCAAGAGCGGTACCGGAATCGCCATGTCTCATGCCGCCTTACGGATTGCGCCCCTGGCAGAGGATATTGACCGCCTGCAGCCCTACCTGGAGGATGTGCCGATGATGGCAAACCGGTTAGCCGACCAGGGCACAATCAGCCTGGAAGGCACCCAGGGGACTTTCTTATCCCGCTATCATGGGGATTATCCCAACGTCACCTCGGTGGATGTCACCGCACCTTCTATAGTGGCAGGTGTCGGCTTAGACTGGCGTAAGGTTGAAGATGTGATCGTTTGCGTCAAAGCACTGCCCACCCGGGAAGGAACCGGCCCAATGGGAGATGTGGATGAGTTTAGCCAGGAAGAAATGGAAGAATTGGGGATTGTGGAATACAGCTCGATTTTCGACCCGGAAAGCGGGCAGCGTGAGGTCAGACGCAAGGCCAAAGGGATTGATTATTCACTGCTCAAACGCATCATCACGCTGAATGGAGCCAACCAGATCGCGCTGACCTTTGCTGAACATGCCGACCCGGATGTAAAAGACATCAGGCAATGGTCAGAACTGACCCCCAATACAAAATCATTAATCGATGAAATCGAGGTGGAGACCGGGGTCGAAGTCACCCTGGTGAACACCGGGAAACAATGGTCGAGCATGGCCAGCAAACACGGCGACCTGCCCGAAATTTCCGATCAATTAATTAAACGTTTGGAATCCTATACTTAAACTTCTTGAGCCGGACCATCCTCAGGGGATTGTCGCCGCTTAACCTTTGACCTGCTGGTCAACCCAGGCCTGCCCTTCAGGTGTCAAAATCCGAATTTCTTCGCCATCGCGGCCATATTCTTTGTAATCCAGGCCATAACCCACCACGAACAACGGGTCAATGAACAAGCCCACATGCCGCACTTCGGGCAAATTTTTATAGCCGTTTAAACCCCTGTTGCGCCATTCCACATTGGCCGGGCGTTCTTTAAATAACAGGGTGCAGATATTCCGCTGTGACACATTCTTGTTGTCGAGAAAATCACAAACCCTGATAATGGTTCCCGATGTGTCGATGATGTCTTCCACAATCACCACCAACCTGCCATCCAGTTCAGGTCCTTCGTAGGGGAATAGGCGTACGTCCCCGCTGCCTTCTGTGCCGGCATAATGATGATGGGTTTTCAGCCAGCCGCTCTCAAAGGCAAAGCCAAGGGTTACCAATTCTCGGGTCAGATCTCGATGAAAAGGCACCGCACCCTCTCGCAGGCACAACAGGATCGGCACCTCACCAACATAATCAATGCTGTAATACATTTCTTTGCCGATCCGTTTGACGGTTGATCGGATTCGGTCTTTACTGGCCACAACCTCGCCGAGATACTTCTCCGGTATTGATAATTCACCCATCGTGCGCTCCTTTAACGATCTGCTGAACAGAAAATAACCACACGTAATCGTACTAAAACCTATGACGGTCGTCAATGCTGCCGAGCTTAATAAACCTGAAATTGGATGTGTTTGGAGATACTATTCCCAACAGAACAGGGTTTCCAAGTTATAATTTGCTGATCAGGTCACCCACCTGCGATCATCCGAAAAGTCATCAAGTCATAGATGACAAAAATCAAATGTTGTTGCAGTTGACAATAAGCTCACAAGACAACATCAACTGGCATATCAGAGGAAAATAGTTGAATGATGACAGAATTGAAAGAGATCTATCAAAGCTATGCCGACCGCTACCAGGCCCTGGTCGGGCGCGAGGATTACCAGCGCAATCTCCTGCCTGCCATTCTGCGTGCAGACCCCCTGGCGGGGAAGGACATCATCGAGCTGGGTGCAGGGACCGGGCGGGTGACCTGCCTGATCGCCCCCTATGCCCGAAAACTGGTCGCGGCCGATCTCTCCCATCACATGCTGGCCCATGGCCGGGAATATGTGGCGGCGTTGGGGTTGGACAACTGGCACCTGAGCCTGGAATCACACCGGGATCTGCCCTTTGCCACAGACAGCGCAGACCTAGTGATCGCCGGGTGGAGCTTCTGTTATGCCACCATCCATGCCGGGGAAGATTGGATCCCAGCCCTGGAACAGGCCCTGAGTGAGGTGAAACGCGTTCTCCGACCGGGGGGAAAATTAATCCTGATTGAATCTCTGGGAACCGGCTTTGAAACCCCCAATACACCGGACGTCCTGGTGGACTACCTGGCCTACCTGGATCGTCACGGATTTGAGTCCGCCTGGGTCAGGACGGATTATTGCTTTAGCGACCTGGCCGAAGCCAGGGATTTGACCACATTCTTTTTTGGCGACGCCACCTTGCCGATGTGGGAAACGGAGCGGGGTGTGATTGTGCCCGAATGCACCGGCCTGTGGTGGAAAAATTTCTAAGAAAAATAACTGGAATTAATCAATCATCCCATACCGGCGTAACGCCGTTTCTAGAATCAGGTTGACCAGGGCTACATGATCAACACCATCCGCCTCGGCTTCAATCACAATGTCGGAAATTTTGGGGGAAAGCCCAGGTAACGGGTTGATCTCCAAAATGTAAGGCTTCCAATTCTCACGGGCACTCAAGCGAAAATCAACCCGGGCCACATCCAATGCGCCGGTCACCCGAAAGACTGCTGCAGCCAGCCAGTTGAGCTCATCCACCATATCCTCATCCAGGGGCGCCGGGCAGATGTAATTGAGCTGGTCAGCCAGGGCCACCTTGAGCCGGTTGGCATAGACCGCATCTGTTTCCAGGTAGGGTGACAAATCCACTTCCATCGGCGGGAAAAACCGCAGACCGGATTGGATCCGTGGCAGGTTTTCGTTATGGGGAAGCCGCCGGGCCACCGGCCCGACCAAATTGCCGACCATGCCCACCGTCACCTCACGGCCTTCGATAAAGGTCTCCACCAATGCAGCTTCCTGGTATCGATCCAGGATCATGCCCACCTGCTGGCGCAGTTCGGCTTCGTTTTTGACGATGGATTGGGCGGTCACACCCATACCGGTGCCCTCCCGGCTGGGTTTGACGAAAAGGGGGAAAGTTAATTTTGGGTCGAGGGGTTCATTGATCCGCTCAAAGGTTTGAAAATTCGGGGTGGGCAGGTCGTGGTAGGCTAACACCCGCTTGGTCATAGGTTTATCCAGCGCCAGCGCCAGGCACAGCACCTTGGAGCCTGTATAGGGAATGCGTAATTTTTCCAGAATCGCCGGTACCTGGGCTTCACGGCCATCACCAAAATGGCTTTCGCAAATATTAAAGCAGATATCCGGTTTAAATTGCCGGACGGTATCGACGATGGTGATATCACCCTCCAGGAACTCGCACGTATGTCCACCGGCCCGCAGGGCATCCAGGATGGCAGTAATGGTTTTTTCACTGTCCAGATCGTCCCACTGGTCTGGGGGCATACCCTCCCAGTGGGGAGCATTGGTTTTCAAGTTGGCGAGCAAGGCAACCCGGAAGGGTTTCATATTCATCAACTCCTTATGCAAATGTAAAGTAAATGAGATTATAAACCTTTAGGGATTAAAATTGATAGAAATTCTGGAAAATTCTCAACGTGTGGTGCAAAAGAATGATAAAAAAGTCATCCTGTGCCTTTAAAAAGATTGACAAAATCATTAATAGGACGCATCAAGATGACTGACCCTATCAGCTGATTGAAAGACCATCTCCACAAAGTTGGATCATGCGTGATTTTTGATTTTTGTCAGCATGCGGCCAAGAATCTCGACCTGCGATTACTCTCAAGATAATGACGGTGACAGGTGAAGAGCTGTATGAGCGAATTATTGCCCGCTTAAATCAGCAAATCATGTCACGATTGCATAATTTCTTTGTAAGCTTGTTTAGTTCAGAAAACCCGCCTGGTACCCAATCTTCTGTATGATTTCAAGCATATCACCCGGAGAAACCAGAATCGGTATGTATTTGATGTCTGTGGTCCCCTGTCTCAAATTAACGGAAACATGACACACTCCTTCCAGGTCACGAAGTGCTTCTTCAACCCGAAAAACACAGGTTATACATTTCATCCCATCAACGAACAGAGTGATCTCTCCTTGGGGAACATTATAGCCGATAGCTTGAATCGTCTGAATAATTTCATCAATATAGAGCATCTCCGGATCATACACCAAACTGACTTCATGATCAACAACGCATACACCCAGTTCGGAGATGCCAGATAAGCCAGACAAAGCCTGGATAACGGGTTCTGCGCTTTTCCGGTTGTTCATACCTTCTAAAGGAAACGTAATTACTTTGCTGATGTGATTCATTTTGTTCTCCTCACTAACATAAGGGGTCTACAGATACTGGAACTTTCACTTTGATTAATGCTTGATTGTTCAACTAAGATTAACCGGGGCAGATTGCGAGTGGGGGTCAACACCCATCAAATGATAAGTCATCAAAAAGGGCTCCAGGGTCAAAACTGAGAATGCTAACCCAAAGCCGCTCCCTGTAATTCGCCAACTGCCATACGCAATACATTGACCAGATCCTCAGCCGGATGGACATCCGGCGGATTAACCATTTCGATTTGAATCCAGCCATCCCGACTGTGTATCTTCAGCGTGGCCGTACCAATGTCTTTTGCAGAAATAATAAAAATAGTCACCGTGCAGTCACATTGTTCGGTCCCATGGTGAGGACACTTGCAATCAGCATGAGCATCTCGAGAAAGTTGAAAATCGAAAGAGCGAGTTGCTTTCAGCCCAAAATCCATCATCTTGGTTTCAATTAAGGCAACCGCATCTTCTCTTTTCATTTGAATATCAAGCAATGATTTCGTTTGTACCATGTGCTGAGTATAGTGCGCAGATTGAAATTCTCACAGCGCCATTTGTCTGATTAGCGATTAAGCCATTCGGCCTATACACAGATGAAAGTCATCATCCATGTCACCATCTGCAGGCCTTTCAGGTGTTCTCCAAGCCAGCCAACCAGTCCGGTAAACAACACACCAACCATTTTACGCCGTTGTTAACAGCCAGTCATTTGCAACCAGACATGGATACGGTTCATATCAAGAAAAAAACCAAACCACAAAACCCACTAAGCCATTTGGCCTATTTTGCTTCACGCCAGATTGCGCATGACATTTACAACCGCTTCTATTATCCTCAGTAGGTAATTGTTATTTTGGAGATTAAGAATGAAAGCAAGAGAAACGCATTTAAAACAAGTCCTCTGGCCGCTCTCAGCAGGTTTACTGGGTATGTTTTTAATGGCATCGATTTATTTTGGCCTGATTTCATGGGCTGAAAGCCCCCAACATGCCATGGACCTGCTCTATCAAGAAACCTGGCTGATCATTCCCCTCTTTATTGGGTTTGGGATTCAAACCGCACTGTATGTCGTGATCAAAAAGCGATTGTTTTTCACCAGAACTGATTCCGGTCATCCTGGAACAATAGCCGGAACCGGGGGTGCAACTTCAACTCTCGCCATGGTCGCTTGCTGTGCCCATCATGTTGCAGATGTTTTCCCGATATTAGGTTTGACATTTGCAGCAACATTTCTGGCGAGATATCAGAGAACGTTTATGCAAGCTGCATTACTCATTACGGTGGGGGGCATCATTGTGATGATAATCACCCTATTAAAAGAAAGAAAGAGATACCTGGAGCACCTCTCTTTAGGAAATAATCCATCATGAAAATAAAATTTAGCGTTTTTGGGAGCATTTTGATACTGGGCCTGGTTTTGAGCGCATGCGCCCAATCCTCCTCTTTTGGTGAAACCATCGTGTATCCAGATCGGGCAATTTCAGAGATTGATGAGCAAATTGTTAACATTTGGCCGGATGGACTGACCCAACAGGACAAACAGGGCGCTGTCGTTGTTACGATCTCCCCTCGTAATTTAAATGATCCAGAAAACACCCTTGACTTTAGTGTGTCCCTCGACACACACAGTGTGGACCTCAATATGGATCTGGCTGACATGGCAACCTTGTCGACGAACAC
>SKPR01000087.1 GCA_007119455.1 Candidatus Brevefilum sp.
CGGGATTGGGTCTTCGGAATCAGGTGACCTTGGCTCGTCCTGATTTACGTTGACAGGATTTAATCGGCATTTTGGAGGAGGACATTACTCCGCCACAGGATACTCAATGGCCGGAACTTGGCACTTTTCCCCTGGAAGTCTTCCATGGGTGTGGGCTTGACAGCATCTAATCATGTGCAACCGAAGTTGCGAGTTGCACTTATGAGTGATCAGTGGTTTTATGCTTAACATCGGTGTCTTCAGAGCTAATATTACGGGTGGACACAAAACCAGTGTCCACCCGCCAGTTCGCTCCTAATGTCCTGATACCTAATCAACTGATACCTAATTCCCTAATCTTTCCAGCGGCTCCGGTACATGACCGAAGGGTGTTCCCGGGTTCTTATGGTCAGCAGCCCATTGGCAGGCGTTGATGATCACCTGCTGGATGTTTTTATCGTAGTAGATCGGGTAGGTTTCGTGCCCGGGAGCAAAGTAGAACACCCGCCCAAAGCCACGCTGCCAGCAGCAGCCGCTGCGGAAAACATCCCCGCCGGCAAACCAGCTAACAAAGACCAGCACATCCGGTTCTGGGATGTCGAAGAATTCACCATACATTTCAGCCTGGGGCACTTCAAAATGAAGCCTGACCCCTTTAGCGATAGGATGTCCGCTGGCAACGGTCCAGACCCGTTCTTTTTCGCCGATTTCTCGCCAGCGCAGGTTGCACGTGGTCCCCATCATACGTTTGAAGATTTTCGAGAAATGGGCTGAATGCAGCGCAATCAACCCCATGCCTTCCAGTATCCGTTTTTGAACCCGGTCGACAATGGCATCATCAACCTCATCGTGGGCCATATGACCCCACCAGATTAACACATCAGTCTGATCCAGGCGCTCCTGAGTCAATCCATGTTCCGGTTCGTCCAGTGTGGCAGTCTGGGTGGAGAACCCGGCCTCCAGTAGAAATTTGGCAATAGCCTGGTGTATCCCATCCGGGTAGACAGAGCGGACATCTTCATCTGACTTTTCGTGCCTGTATTCGTTCCATACGGTGACACTTGGTTTGTTGTGCATACCTCCTCCTTTTGATGGTTATTTCTCGATTCTGACAATCCTTCCGCCTTCAGCAGCGGACTGGCAGATTGCATCATATAATCGGATCATACGCAGCCCGACTTCTGGAGGGCTGGGGTTGGGGATTTCACCATTTCGCACCTGTAAAAAAACATCCCACACACTGGATGCGGCCGGGAAGGGTACTTTTTTGGCTTTTTTCTGCCCGGATTTTTGAATTTCCAACGAACTTCCCCAGGCACACGTGGTCAAAATGGCGTCGGAACAGAAAATTTTGATATCCGAACTGCAGGATGGGATCGTTTCTCCGCAGCCATGCAGTGTCACAAATGCGCCTGACTCGAGTTTGCCGATGGCGACAGATAAAGTTTCAACCGGACGGTTGTGGTGGTCCATCCACGCAGCCACTTCCACAAAATCCTGGTTGACCAGGTCAGCCACCGTATTCAGCAGGTGGGCGCCGGTATCGAAAATAAAACCGCCACCCGATAAGATCGGGTCCTGGCGCCAGGTTCCGGCCACGTTGGGACCCCAGTTCTGCCAGACGGTAGCACTGACGGACAAAAGATCTCCATAAAGCCCTTGTTTTATCCCCTCGGACGCCTGCCGGATCAGGGGCGAGAGACTGCCCTGGAAAGCAATCACCAGTGTTTTATCGGTCCGATCCCGGGTTTCCATCAGGCTCAGGGCTTCCTGGGTGTTGATCACCATCGGCTTTTCCAGCAAGACATCCAGCCCGGCTTCCAGGGCAGCCACAGTGTGGGCATGATGGAGTGCATGGGGCGTGGCGATTAACACCGCATCCATTGAAAAATGATTGAGGAACTTGTTGATATCCGGCTCATTGGGCGGGATCGTTTTGCCGTTTGTTTCAAGTAATCGGCTGACCTGATCAATTGAATCCCGGAAGGGGTCGCACAGGGCGACAATTTCAGTATTTTTGTCCTGGAACATGTTTTGGATGTGATAGTGACTGATACCGCCGCATCCGATTATGCCAGTCCGCACAGGTGGTTGCTTTAGCATGGCTCTCCTCAAACGAAAAACCGATTAGGTGTAGACAATTAACCCCCATTTTACACCAGCTTATTCAATTTTTTGCATTGATTTGGAAATTTGGGCTCACTCTTTTTCGCCCGGCTTGGCAGATTGATGATTAAGAAAACGCTGGATTGGCTTATAGAAAAAAGGAATACGCAATAATAACAGCAGTATCAGCAGACCACCTGCAATCAGCGGGGCGGTGTAAGCCCCCTGGAGCGTTAATAAATCGCCCTTGACCGCCAGAAGGTAATGGATAACAGCCAGTCCAGCTGCCAGGTACACAGTTTTTTGAAGCCATCGCCACTTTTTACCCAATTTTCGCTGCCAGAAACGGAATGAGGTCCCGGCCAGCAAAACCAGAATAATCAGCGAGACCAATCCCACGATCAGGAAAGGTTTTTCGACGATTTCCATCCAAATCAGGTTGAGGTTGAGGCGATAGTCCCACACGGCGAATGCAGCGAAATGCAATCCGGCGTATAACGCGGCATACAAACCCAGCGGTTTACGGAGGCGACCCAGAAATTGAAGGCGAAAAATCCTGCGAAGCGGTGTGACGGCCAGCGACAGTACCAGTAATGCCACCGCAGCATGACCGGTCCGATGGAGGACAGTTTCCACCGGGTTAAAGCCTAAATTTCCGGTAACCATCAGCCATAACACCATCGCCAGTGGGAAAAGGCTTCCCACATGGACAGCCACCCGGATTAATTTTTCAACCCGGATTTTTTGATGGATGTTTGCCATGGATTGCTTTCTGTGGTTGGATGAGATTGCAGATCAAAACTGAATGGTCAGGTCCATGCCTTCGTAAAGCGGCATGACCTCATCGGCATAGCCATTCATAAATAGCGTTTCTCGTCGGCCGGGTTCACCGATGCGACGTTCAGTGGCCTGTGACCACCGCGGATGGGATACATCGGGGTTTACATTGGCATAAAATCCGTATTCCTGGGGTGCCACGATGTTCCACAGGGTAGGTGGTTCTTCAGCGACCAGGGAAATCCGCACGATGGATTTAATGCTTTTGAAACCATACTTCCAGGGTACCACCAACCGGATCGGTGCGCCATTTTGAGGCGGCATGGGTTCGTCGTATAAACCGGTGGCAAGCAGGGTCAGATCATGTTGGGCTTCATCCAGCCGTAACCCCTCAAGATAGGGAAAGGGGAACCTGCCAGAGTCGACCGCATCCATCTGATCGGGAACCACAGCGGTTTCAAAAGCGACGTATCGAGCATCAGCCGTGGGCTCGACTTCTGCCAGCAGTTTATGCAGAGGAAACCCCACCCAGGGTATGACCATCGACCAGCCTTCGACACAACGCATGCGGTAGATGCGTTCTTCCTGGTTGAAATTGGCCAGCATGTCTTCAAGGCTGAGTACACCCGGATGATTGACCAGCCCATCAACCCTTACAGACCAGGGATCGGTTTCGAAGTTTTGGGCCAGGGAAGCCACCTGCTCTTTGCTGGTGGTGAATTCATAAAAATTATTATAGCCCGTGACGGCGCTGTAACTCGTGAGCGCATCCCCCAGCTCATCCGTGCGCCCATTGACAGGTGCATCCGGGGGGATGTCACTCGCCCCGGGTTTCCGGGGTGCACAACTGGCCAGTAATGCCCCCAGACCCACCATCCCCATCTGTTTGAGGAATTGGCGCCGGTTCTGGTAAATGTGTTTGGGTGTCACCTCATCACGGTTGAGGGGAACAGAGTGCCGTTTTTTATCAGCCATCCTGAGTCCTTTTGGATAGGTTGTTTCTCTTTATTATCACCCTAAAGATGTGTTGAGTACAGACGTTGTCCAGTGTTAAGGCGTCATCTCCAGGGGTAACCCTGCATCCTGCCAGGCGTTCATGCCGCCGACCAGGTTTTTGACATTGGTGTAACCATGTTCGGTCAGTTCAGCCGCTGCAATATGTGACATGGGATCATTCAGGCAGTAGACCACAATTTCGGCATCTTTATCTTCAGGGAACATATCCAGATTTTCTTCAATTTCAGTGTAAGGAACAGAAAAATCAGTATCCGGTATGTTTCCCTCGAAGGGGATGTGGGTGTTGACCATAATAAATTCATCGCGCCGTTCTTCAATCATGGTTTCCAGGGTTTCAACATCAATATTTTCATAACCACCCAGGTCAGCCGCAGTATCACTTAAAAAAGTGCAACCGGTGAGCGAGATGACGGCTAAAAGTATTAGTCTTAAAAAGTTCTTCATCATCGTTCTTCCTTCCTTCGATCTGTAAAAATTATACCATTTACATCCGATTAGGTATAATACCTGTCCAGTTATGTGGGGCAATCTGACTTGTCCTGCATGTTATAATGACTCTGTTCGAACAATCAAAACGAGGTCAATTTTTCTAATCATGTTTTTTAACCTTTCTGTACCCACGCTCATTTCGAGGATCATCACCCTCTTATTGGCATTTACCTTCCACGAATTTGCCCACGCAGCAACAGCGGATGCTTTAGGTGATTCCACCCCCAGGATTCACGGCCGCCTGACCCTCAATCCCATGGCACATCTGGATGTCATGGGCACGCTGACGTTGCTCCTGGCCGGATTCGGATGGGCAAAACCAGTTCCCGTCAACCCCTATGCCTTACAGCGCAAGACCAGCGCCGGTTTGATGCTGGTATCACTGGCAGGTCCTGCCACCAATCTTCTGCTGGGAGTCATGGCTGCCATCCCCCTCAGATTCGGGTGGATACCCTTCCGTCCCACCACCAGCCTGCTTTTGCCTTCATGGGGAGATTTCTTCCTGGAATTTTTATTCATTAACCTGGCGTTGTTTTTATTCAACCTGATCCCTCTGGCCCCCCTGGATGGAGAAAAAGTGATCACTTTTTTCCTTCCTGATCACTGGGTTGATGTTTACGATCAAATCCGCCCTTATAGCCCGATGATACTGCTGGCGATTGTTTTTGTTTTACCCATGTTCGGGCTGGATCTGATCAACCTGATCATCAGGCGGCCTTTGATGGATCTGACGATGTTCTTAGTTGGATGGCGGTGATATGGCTTTGAAAATCGCATTGATCGGTCTCAACCGGATTGGCGCATCTCTGGGTCTGGCTCTTACCCGCAGTGATCGCGAACTCATCTGTGTGGGTTACGATGAAGAACCTTCCGTGGCGAATGCCGCGAAAAAACTGGGCGCTATCACCAGGAGCTACCTGGCCCTGCACCGTTGTGTGAGAGACGCACAGGTGATCGTTCTGGCCTGCCCCCTGGATGAGGTCAGAGAAAACCTGGAACAGATTACCGATCATGCGCCGGTCAACACCGTGGTCATCGACACTTCGCCTGATAAAACCCGGGTTGCCGAATGGGCACAGGAAATTTTGCCTGAAAACAAGTTTTTTACCGGCTGGACTTTGGCACTCAATCACGAATACCTGCACGACACATCCATGGGTGTGGAAGCTGCCATTCCGGATTTGTTCAGCAACAGCCTGATTGGGATAAATGATCTACCCGGGACACCCGAAGCGGTGCTGAAACTTTCAAGTGATCTGGTGAGAATCGTGGGTGCGACGCCTTATCTGGTCGATTCGATGGAGATAGATGGATTGATCGCCATGACCCAGGAGCTGCCGCGCCTGAGCGCTTTGGCGCTGCTACTGGCCACAGTTGATTCATCCGGGTGGCATGAAGCCCGCAAATTTGCCAGCCATGATTATGCCATGGCTACGCAACCTGTTTTGAATGTGCCGGAAAGGAAATCCCTCGGGTTGAGTTTGCACCTGAACCGGGAAAATGCTGTGCGTTTGATCGACGACCTGAACCGGGCGCTTTTGCACCTTCGCCGCCAATTGGAAGAAGGTGATCGTGAAGCATTACAAAAAGATATCGATCACGCCATCGAACAGCGCGTTTTATGGCTCGAACAACGTCGCCTGATGAAGTGGGACAGCCCGGGTCATACACAACGTCCCCGGCCGCAAGGTCCGTCTTTACTGGGAGACTGGCTGGATTCCCGGCTACAAAAAGGGAAGGATCGGACTTAATTTTCTCCGATGGCTTATTATTGCTACATGGTTCGCTGTGCCAATCAGGCCTTTTATACCGGTTGGACGACAGACCCTCTGCGCAGAGTGGCAGAACATAATGCCGGGCGAGGTGCCCGTTACACCCGCATGCATGGGCCGGTTGAACTGGTATATGTCGAAACAGTAGAAGATCATGTGGCTGCCCTCAAGCGGGAAGCCCAGATTAAAAAATTTCCCCATACCAAAAAAGCTGCTTTAGCTGAAGCAAACCCCCTGTCTGAAGAATTTTTGCTCTCAGAATAGAATATCCCGCCTGTAACGGCTCAGGTAGTTCTGCTGCTGAAGGCTACGGGGGTGTTGATAGGGCAATCGTAAAGTTGGCGAAAACTATGGATGATATCACTCAATTTAGCAAAACTTGGAAATCCGCCCTTTAATAGATGTTTTAATTAGCCTTCTCTGGAGCGAAGCGGAACCCCCACCGTTTTTGGGTGGGGGCAAGATGAGGTGTAAGTACACGTTTATTCTCGCTGGTCTAACATAACCCGCATACCTGTAGGGTGCGGTCTGATTATGACCGCACCATTCTTGCTTGAAACGCCTTCTCACCGATCATAATCTAAAAACCTGTAGGGTGCGGTCCGGGTGCCTGCACTCCATATGCCTTGTTTGGGGTGTGACCGCACCAGTCTTGCTGGCAAAGGCCTTCTCTGGAGCGAAGCGGAACCCGTACCTTCTGTTGGTGGGGGCAAACGGAGAAGGTGGCTGCGTAGCAGACGGATGAGGTGTGAACGCACTGCTGGAGCGCAGCGGAACCCCCACCGTTTTTGGGTGGGGGCAAGATGAGGTGATTAAAACAAGCAAACAATTGATTGAGTTAAAATGAATGACTTTGTGATTGCCCTGGAGCTGAGTCGTTACGCTCGCCTTATCATTATCCATCTTCCTGGCGTCTGTGTTTAAACAACCAGATCAAACCTCCCGTTAAGGCGGCCATCACGGTTAACCCCACCAGTGCCTGCAGCATGGTCTTTTTCTCAAACCCTGGCATGACCACATCCCCATCACCATAACGTTTGAACAATTGCCCCCACTTTGTTTTCAGGGCTTCCTTCACGCGTTTGCGGCCGATAAATGGGTACCAGTAAACATTATGGTAGAAATTGCTGGCAAAATAGCTCCAGGGAACCAGCGGGCTTTGGAGCAGGGGTTTCTCAAGCGGTTTGAGCGGGCCGTGGTAGATCAGCTTCTGTCCTTTTGACGCAAATGTGTCTTCCTGAACGAAGCCCCACTGTTTTTCAGCTTCGATATCGTAACCGACAATTTCAATTTCCCGGGGATCACCAACACCCAGCCCCTTTTCATGCGCCAGGCGGATGAACCGGATGGAGAGCGGATCAAACCCCTGCAGCCGGGCTGAAACCGCATCGATGGCCACCTGGTCTGATGAAGCCAGCAGGATGTCCTTTTCATGCCAGCGCATCGCCCGCGGGCCGGGGCCATCTCCGGCAAAGGTGCCATCCATGACGGCAAAAATACCTGGGTGGATTTCCTGCTGGATCGTGAGCAGGTCAACCAGGGTTTCATGGATGACGCTATGGGTCCAGTGCCGGTGCCGGTGCAGTAGTCCCCCAAAGGCGTTTTTCATGGCACCGGTGATGATGGTGAATACATGGGTTTTAATGGTGGGCAGATGCACGATATTCATCCCGATCAGGTCCTTGGGGATAAAAATCCCTTCAGGGTAAACCTGATCCAACACCAGCAGCGGTTGGCTGGGAATGAATTCAACCCAGTCGAAAAGGTCTTCGTATAGATAAAGACAGGGCACCTTATAAAGATCGGTGACATACTTATGTTTATTATTGACCTCACCATGGCTGGTATCCACCACTACCGTATCATTATGGACGCCGACCAGGTCCATATAGCCCAGTCCTCGCAGGCCCCGGATGGTCCCTTCGAGCTGCCAGGGGGTTGTTGAGCAGGCCGGGTACCAGGTTTGCCAGGAAATATTGATCTTCAATCCGGTTTTGGGTCCTTCAGGCAACGCCTGCTTGATATCAGCCAGATCCATTAATCGCTCGATGTCATCCAGTACGGTATCGGGGTTTGTTTTCAAAACGGCAACTTTACCTTTGCCCGGAAAATCAACCATGTTAGACCTCCATAAGTATTAAAATTAGCTCTATAATTATACTCACTTAGCAACTGAGGCCTGAACCTTTTATCAACCTGGATTAAATTATTTAAATCGAAAAGGTGTTATTGGATATGACAGAAAACCTCTCACATTATCTTGATCCCCTCGGGCTGGGCGGATGGCAATATCACCCGGTGGCGGGCTCAACCAATGACCTGGCCCTGGCCTGGGCAGAAAATGACGCCTATGATGGATCACTGGTCCTGGCAGATTCCCAGACGGCTGGACGGGGACGCCACGATCGGCACTGGATCACCCGCCCTGGTGTCGCCCTGGCTATGAGCCTGATCCTGCGCCCTCTTGAGGCAGAAACCCCGCATTTTGCGCGTTTCACAGCCCTGGCAGCATTGGGGTTGGTGCAGGCCCTATCTGATCTGGGGTTGGATGCAACGGTCAAGTGGCCGAACGACATTCTCATTCGTGATAAGAAGGTGGCCGGTGTGCTGGTTGAGGCTGACTGGCAATCTGGGGCGGTCAAGGCTGTGGTGATCGGGCTGGGCGTGAACGTATTGCCTGAATCGGTTCCGCCGGATGAGGTGTTGCGCTACCCGGCAACCTCGGTCGCCGATGAACTTGGCCGGCCGGTCAACCGCTGGGCCTTACTCGCCGGAATTATCCAGGCCATGCAAACCTATCGCGTGGATCTGACTCAAGATGTGTTCTTGCAGTCCTGGAATCACCACCTGGCCTTTCGCGAACAATGGGTTTCCTTAAGTACCTCAGACGGTACGGTGCAGACCCGGAAGGTCTTGGAAGTCGCCCAGGATGGATGTCTGGTGGTTGAGGATCAGGATGGCACCATCACCCGCCATGCAGCCGGTGAAATCGAAATCAGCACA
>SKPR01000235.1 GCA_007119455.1 Candidatus Brevefilum sp.
GATCTCCAGGAAACCCAGGTCATGATGGTGTAGTCTGTGCGATAAATCGGGCATATCACCAAGAGTATACATCAATATCCAAACAAAGGTAACACAGAAAACTCGATGCCAAGGTTGTACAAAAGATTGGAAAGACCTTGTTTTAAACCTAAAATATTCATAGTTAAACAAACATTATACGAACAAACAAAACTAAAGGAGTTTAAAATGTTCAACAAGAAGTCGTTCCTCTCAATATCTGTTTTATTACTGCTGGCCCTGGTGGTTGTGGCCTGTGCACCGGCCGCTACACCTGAGCCAACACCCATGCCGGCGGAAGTCGTCGAACCAGAACCAGAACCGGAACCAGAACCGCAGTCCATTGTAGACATCGCCGTAGCTGATGGCCGGTTTACAACGCTGGTAGCTGCCGTTCAGGCTGCAGACCTGGCTGACACCCTGGCCAATGATGGCCCCTTCACCGTCTTCGCCCCCACGGATGAAGCCTTCAATATGCTCCCCGAAGGAACAATTCCAGCCTTGCTGGACGATATTCCTGCACTGACGGACATCCTGCTCTACCATGTCGTCGCCGGTGAAGTACTTGCTGAAGATGTGGTTACCCTCGACGAAGCGGAAACCCTGCTGGGCGAAATGGTCAGCATCCGTGTTGAAAATGGGATGGTCTTCATCAACGATGCTCAGGTGATCATTACCGATATTATTGCCGACAACGGCGTCATTCACGTCATTGACACCGTCTTGCTGCCGCCAGCTGAAGAAGTCGCTGAATTTGGTACAATCGTCGATATCGCTGTGGAAGATGGTCGTTTTGAGACCCTGGTCGCCGCTTTACAGGCCGCAGACCTGGCTGAAGCCCTTTCAGGTGAAGGTCCCTTCACCGTTTTTGCCCCCACGGATGAGGCCTTCAATCAATTGCCTGAGGGCACAATTCCAGCCTTACTGGATGACATCCCCGCCCTGACCGATATCCTGCTCTATCATGTTGTTGAAGGTGAAGTTTTCGCAGAGGATGTAATTACGCTCGAATTTGCCGAAACCCTGTTGGGAAAAGATGTTGAAATTCGTGTCGATGATGGGATGGTTTTCATCAATGAAGCCCAGGTTATCATCACCGATATCCAGGCTGACAACGGCGTGATCCATGTCATCGACAGCGTCCTGCTTCCTCCTGAATCGGTTGGCACCGTTGTTGACATCGCTGTTGAAGATGGGCGCTTCGAAACCCTCGTCGCTGCACTGCAGGCTGCCGATCTGGTTGAAGCACTCTCAGGCCCCGGCCGCTTCACCGTCTTCGCCCCCACGGATGAAGCTTTCAATAAGCTCCCCGAAGGCACCATACCAGCCTTACTGGACGATATCCCCGCACTGACCGACATTCTGCTCTACCATGTGGTTTCAGGCCGAGTTCTGTCACAAGATGTTGTCACCCTCGAAGAGGCTGAAACCCTCCTTGGCGAGAACATCAGCATTCGGGTTGAGAACGGGCGTGTCTTTATCAACGAATCAGAGGTGATCATTGTCGATATCATCGCAGACAATGGCGTGATCCATGTGATCGACACTGTCCTGTTGCCCCCTGAGAACTAAGAAAAAACACCTATTGTTATTTTCTCCCCTAAACAGGAGCGGCTGGCATGAAGTTTCGCCAGCCGCTCTTTATAATTCTTTGGATTTAATGATCAGGTCAGCAAGTAAGCCAGGCACCACTGTGTGGTGGCAACCAGGGCTTCAATGTGGGTTCGTTCATAATTATGCGAGGCATCCACACCTGGCCCGATTAGAGACAAAGCCACATCGCCCCCGGCACGCCAGTATGCTTCGCCATCCGAGCCATAATAAGGGTAAATATCGACTTTATGGGCAATCTTGAAGTCTTCCGCCAACCTGAGCATGCGCTGGTTTAATCCATAATGATAAGGCCCGCCTGAATCTTTGACGCACAGGGTGGCGTGAAATTCATCAGAAGCCTGACCATCGCCAACAGCAGCCATATCGACCGAGATCAGTTCCGCTACCTCGGATGGAATGCCGGCAGCTGCCCCATGACCGACCTCTTCGTAATTACTGACATGCAGAATGGTTGTCATTTTTGGTTTTAAACCGGCTTCAGCCAGGCTTTTGACAGCATAAATCATACAGGCCACACAGGCTTTATCGTCCAGGTGTCGTGAGCGGATAAAGCCATGATTGAGCTCAACCCTGGGGTCGAATGCCACAAAGTCACCCACCTGAATGCTCAGGCTGCGCGTTTCGTCAGCGCTGGTGGTGCGGGCATCCAGCCTGACCTCCATGTTTTCATCTTTCCGTTCTGTCTTGCTCACTTCCTGACCATGCACATGCCCTGAAGCCTTGTTCAATAATAATGACCCGCGCAGGGTTTCACCGGACCGGGTAAAGACAGTCAGCCCTTCCCCTTCGACGGTATTCCAGGCGAAACCGCCCAGTTTACTCAATTTGAGTCGTCCGTTTGATTTCACCTCTTTTACCATGGCTCCCAGCGTATCCACATGCGCTGTGAGGGCGCGCCAGGGCCCATCCGTATCACCCGGAACCGTCCCCACCAGAGCACCTTTATTTGTCTGGGTTAAAGATATCTCAGGGATGGTTGAAAGTGCATTCTCACATAAAGTAATCGCTGCTGCAGTAAAACCCGTGGGGCTGGGCGTGTTGAGAAGTTCAACTAAAAAATCGACCAATGCTCTGGTATTAATTTCCGGGAGCTCCATTAACTTCCTCTTTTCTCTTCGTCGTTTAATAATTTCTCACGCCAGGTTTTTGGGAGGGGAACGCTTTTTTGTTCCGCATCATCGTAAGCAACCATGACCGAGGTTCTTCGTGCAAGGTGCTTATTTTCTGATGAGTCTGTAATTTGAAATGCAAGGGTAAAGCTCTTATTCCCCAAATTCTTCAATCTCAGGCCTATTTGGATCGCCTGACCAAGAAAAATGGGGGCAATATAATCAATATCAATATGGGCCACAACCATCCCCGTTCTGACGGTTTTGCCCCCCTCCCAGATCCCAACTTTTTGATAATAGCCCAGACGAGCGCTCTCCAAATATGTCAGGTAAACCGCATTATTGACATGTTCCTGGGGATCGAGGTCACCATAACGGACAGTTATGGGATGATAGTAGGAAAAATCATTTTTTTCGGTCATCAATCACATCTCTTTCATTCGATTTGAGCACTACCATTATAAGTATAAGCGATTCAGACCAACCCATAAATTCATTGCATGGAAAAACCGGCACAATGCCATTGCCAATTAATCCAAAATAATGATCAGTACCAGATGATAGGACATTATCACGTTGCCCTGACACACAAAACATTTTCCTTTACAAAATTTAATAAATTGGATAAAATAGACAATAACACTAATTTCTATCCAGATAGGTAGAAAACGGTCATTGATGGGGCCCGATCCGGATTTGATGCCGGTTACCATAAATTTGATCTCGAATGGTGTTGAAAAATTTCAAATTACGTGATTGATTAAAGAGAGATGTTCTTATGCAAATTACGCGTCAAGCAGACTACGCCCTGAGAGCCATGTTATTTCTGGCCCGTCGTGATTCAAACCAGCGAGCCGCCACAAGCCAGATCGCCGAAGATCAAGAAATTCCACCTTCATTCCTGGCGAAAATCATTTCACAACTTTCCATTGCCGGTTTAATCCATACATCCCGCGGCGCACGGGGAGGTGTTTCTCTGGCACGCAAACCCGAAGAGATCTCCTTGCTGGATGTAGTGGAAGCCATTGATGGTCCGATTAATCTAAACGAATGTACCAAGGACCCTTCCGTCTGTAGCTTTGGCGAATCATGCCCGATCCACGAGGTCTGGTGTGAAACACAGGCAGAGCTGGTTAATAAACTGCGTGAAACGACCTTCGATAAACTCCTGGAAAGGGAAGCTGCCAAAGCCTGATCCATCATAGAAATTCCCATTAGAAGAAAAATAATCCACCCCACATTAATTTCCAATTCCAAGGAATAAGTATTTTTCCATGCTTTTCCTCAATATCCCCTATACAAAAACAGCAAAACATATTAAAATAATATTAATAGCATTGAGAACATAATTTAGTTTTAAGTGATATTATTTTTATGGATACCCTACTGATCTTCCTCACCCTGGCCATTGTCGTAGCCATTGCTTATATTCTCACCAGGCCTTTCAACAACCCATCCGAACTGCAGCAGTCTTCCTTTTCAAACGGCGATTATGAAATCCAGTACCTGTCTTTGTTAAGGGAGATAAAGACGATTGAACAGGATTGTGAAGCCGGTGACGTTTCCGAAGACATTTGCAATCAACTCGCTGATAAGAAAAGAAAAGCTGCGGACCTGTTACGCCTGATGAACCAGGCGTTAGATCCGGACCAACCTTTCGTTCAACAGCCTGGTGTATCCTCTCCGCTGGATACCCAACCTGAAGGGGATACGCCCAATCCTAACACACACATTTGCCCCCAATGCGGCTATAAAGTCGTCTCAAGTGATAAATTTTGCAGCCATTGTGGCAAACGCTTGCAGCCCTGAAGGTATCGTCCCGATGCTTTATAATTGAATAGCTATGGCAAAACAAACCCTGACTTTCTCTGCGCGGATTGAAATCCGTGGGTTGACAAAAAGGTTTCACTACCATGCCATCCTGGATCATTTATCCCTCACCATAAACGAGGGTGATTTTTGCGTGCTGATTGGTGCAAACGGCGCCGGTAAAACCACACTCTTACGCATCCTGGCCGGGTTGATCCACCCAACCGAAGGTGAGATCATCTTCGGTTCCGGGCAAATAACGAATGGGCCAAATCTCAGACGTCACATCGGATATGTTGGTCACCAGTCAATGTTTTACCAGGACCTGACTGCTGCAGAAAATCTGATGCATTATGCCAGGCTCTATCGTTTGTCAGATGTCGATAAAGCGATCACGAATGGTCTCAACACCTCAGGGTTGGACCAATACCGAAATCAACCCGTCCGCACATTTTCCCGGGGAATGCAGCAACGTCTTTCACTGGCGCGGGCCATGTTACACGAACCAGAAATCATGCTCTTTGATGAACCCTACACCGGGCTCGACCAGGAAGCGGTCCAGTTTCTGGACAAGAAATTAAAGGCGCTCAACCAGCCAAACCGCACCATTCTCATGGCAGCTCACCGGCCTCACAGGTTGTTACCCATGGCCAGCCATATCGCCTGGTTGAAGGCGGGAAAAATAGTCGAACACCTTCCAATCAGCCAATTGCATAAATCCCCGGCGCTCAAACGCTACCTGGGAGCGCCGGCATGAGCAATATCCTCAATTACCTGACCACCTTCTGGCAGATGTTTCGCAAGGACATTCAGGTTGAATGGCGGGGGCGTCAGGGGGTGCCGGTCATGCTGGTATTCACCCTTTTGATTGTGTTTCTGTTTAACTTTGCACTTCAGCTTTCACCAGAATTACAGTCTGGGCTGGCAGCCGGGCTTTTATGGGTTTCGTTGGCCTTTGCCTCGACCCTGGGTTTGAACCGGAGCATCGGCCTTGAACGCGAAAACAGCGGCCTCGACGGGCTTTTGCTGGCCCCTGTGGACCGCTCTGCAATTTTTTTCGCCAAATCCCTCAGCAATTTCTGTTTTACGATGCTGGTGGCACTCATTCTGTTACCCATATTCAGTATTTTTTACCAGCAGAATATGATTCGCCTGCCGCTGATCGGGGTGACCCTGCTGGGGTTGAGCAGTTATACCAGCCTCGGAACCTTGCTGGCTGCACTCAGCATCCAGGCCCGCACACGTGATGTGCTCCTACCGGTATTGCTCTACCCCCTGGCTCTTCCTATCCTGATCGCATCTGTCGAAGCCAGCCGGGCGGTCCTTGACAGCCAGCCTATGGATCATTTCTCAAGCTGGATCTACCTGCTGCTCTCCTGCACCCTATTATTCAATGCTGCTGGCCTGCTTTTTTTTGAAACCATCCTGGAGGAATAACGATGGACAAGAAACCTGCTTTATTAGTATTTTTAGACATCCTTTCGGTCATCCTGGTTCCGGCAGCGCTGGTGCTGATCGTATTTTTCACACCGGTTGAAGCGGTGATGGGACCTGTTCAAAAAGTATTTTATTTTCATGTTTCAGCCGCCTGGGCGGGTATGCTGGGCTTTATCCTGGCAGCGATTGCCGGAGGCGGTTATCTCATCACTCGACGTTTCCCCTGGGATTGGCTTTCTTTATCGGCCATCGAAGTGGGCGTGGTATTCGGCCTGATCGCGATCCTCAGCGGGATGGTGTGGGCGCGTCCCATCTGGAACACATGGTGGGTCTGGGATCCCCGGCTCACCACCACGGCCATCATGCAGCTGATTTACCTGGCCTATTTCATCCTGCGCAGTGGTTTAAACACACCAGAAGCCCAGGCCCGGTTGGGTGCCGTCTATGCCATCGTAGGGGTGGTAACCGTACCGCTGACCTTTTTCTCCATCCGGCTTTTCCGCACAATCCACCCGGTGGTGATCGCCAGCGGCAGCGGCCCAGCCTTTAGAATGACCCCCCGCATGCAACTGGCTTTCTTTACCAGCCTGTTCGTTTTTACAATATTGCTGATTGATCTGGTTTGGAATCGTTTCCGGTTGGCAAGGTTGCAGGCCAAAATCCAGCAGGAGGTGAGCCAAAATGCCCGCTGACACAATGCAATACATGATCCTTGGTTTCTCCGTCATCATCGGGGTACTGGTGATGTATACCCTCATTCTGGCCGGCCGGATACACGCTGCCAAAAAGCAGTACGAACAGCATCGTCAAGAATAAAGACCGATTTTCTGCTCGCTGATATCCGCGCTAATATTAATCCAATAATTTGTTAACGATCTTCTATGACTGGCTTAGTATCCTCATACTGAGTCATTAACAGAATTTAATCGAGGAGATCGGAATATGTCAAAAATTATTGGAATAGATTTAGGGACAACGAACAGCGTTGTTTCAGTGGTTGAAGGCGGCGCGGCGACAGTCATCCCGACAGCGGAAGGCTCCCGTCTTCTTCCCTCAGTTGTGGCTTTTAATAAACAGGGTGAACGCCTTGTCGGGATTCCGGCCAAGCGACAGGCCGTTGTTAATTCGGATAATACCATCTCATCCATCAAACGGTTCATGGGCCGTCGTTACGATGAGGTTGAATCCGAACGAGAGATGGTCCCTTATAAAGTCGTTGAAGGTTCCGCCGGCGATGCCCGGGTAAAAATCCCTGTGACCAACAAAGATTATACGCCGCAGGAAATTTCCGCCATGATTCTTGGAAAATTAAAGGCCGATGCAGAGGCCTACTTAGGGCAACCTGTTTCACGGGCTGTAATCACTGTCCCGGCGTACTTTAATGATAGCCAGCGGCAGGCTACCAAGGATGCCGGCAAGATTGCCGGACTTGAAGTGATGCGGATCATCAACGAACCGACTGCTTCAGCCCTGGCCTACGGCCTCGACAAGCAAGAAAGTGAGATCATCCTGGTCTTTGACCTGGGTGGCGGCACATTTGATGTTTCATTGCTTGAGGTCGGCGAAGGCGTCATCGAAGTCAAAGCCACCAATGGTGACACCCACCTGGGCGGTGATGACTGGGATGAGGTCATTGTTAATTGGGCGGCTGATGAATTCAAAAAGGAACAGGGCATTGACCTGCGCAAAGATAAACAGGCTCTGCAGCGCTTACGTGAGGCTGCTGAAAAGGCAAAGATCGAATTGAGCTCCGTGATGGAGACTGAGATCAACCTGCCTTATGTGACAGCAGATGCCAGCGGACCAAAACACCTGCTGCTAAAGTTAAATCGTGCAAAATTTGAACAAATGACATCCCACCTGGTTGAACGGGCCAAAGGTCCCTTCAATGCTGCGATCAAGGACGCCAACCTGACGGTCGACAAGATTGATGAGGTTGTCCTGGTCGGTGGTGCGACACGGATGCCCATGATCCAGGATCTGGTACGGGAACTGACCGGCGGTAAAGAGCCCAATAAGGGCGTCAACCCCGATGAGGTCGTTTCCCTGGGTGCGGCCATCCAGGGCGGTGTGCTGGCAGGTGATGTTAAAGATGTTCTGTTGCTGGATGTCACCCCGCTGTCCCTCGGTGTGGAAACACTGGGCAGTGTGATGACCACCCTGATCGAACGGAATACAACCATACCGGTCAAGAAGACCGAGGTTTTCTCAACAGCAGAAGATAATCAAACCTCGGTGGATATCCATGTCCTGCAAGGTGAGCGTTCCATGGCGTCTGATAATATGAGCCTGGGCCGCTTCCGGCTGGATGGAATCCCACCTGCACCCCGCGGCGTCCCCCAGGTTGAGGTCACATTTGATATTGATGCCAATGGCATCCTTAATGTGGCTGCCAAGGACAAAGCAACGGGTAAGGAGCAGAAAATTACCATCACAGCCTCCACCAACCTAGATAAAGGTGATATCGAGCAGATGGTGGAAGATGCAGCCAAACACCGTACTGCAGATGAGCAGCGCAAGGAATTGGTTGAGATTCGCAACCGGGCTGACTCCCTGTCATATCAGGCCGAGAAATTGCTCAAGGACATGGGCGATAAAATTCCGGCTGACCAGCGTGAAAGCGTGGAAGCCAAGATCAAAGACATACGGGAAGCCATCCAGGGTGAGGATAAAGCCAGGATCCAGAACTTAGTGGAATCCTTGCAGACAGACCTGCAAACCATTGGTCAGGCTGCTTATCAGCAACCTGGTGGTGAACCTGGCGCCGGTGCAGGCCCACAACAGGCACCCGGTGAAGAAGAAGGCCCCGGCGACGACGAGGATGTCGTGGAAGGTGAATACCGGGAAGCCTGATCGGTAAAATCCAGGGTATTTGGAATGAGGAAATAGGAGGCTGCACCAGAGGGGGCAGCCTCTTTCTGTTAGCTGGGAACAAACCTCAAACAATGCGTTTAATTTTCTGGTTTATTCCGGCCAGTAATCAAGATACGGTTGAGGTATTACATCTTATCCAGTATTCGTTAATTATCCGAGAAGACATTTCGGGCATTTTGATGCCCATTCACGGTCAGATTGCGAGAAAGGAAGATCATCATGACACAAGAACACAAACACCAGGGTAGCGACAAAGATTTCAAAGAAGC